>NZ_JBHUWH010000331.1:0-8927 GCF_042670125.1 Kitasatospora sp. NPDC057198
CCCGCGCGGGCGGCCCGGGGAACCGGGGGAGGTCACTGCTGGGCGCCCGCCTTGCGGCGACGGGTGACGGCGACCACGCCGCCGCCCAGTGCGACGGCGCCGATGCCCAGGCCGAGCAGGGTGCCGCTGCCCTGGCCGCCACCGGTGGAGGCCAGGCTGCCGCCGGTCGTGCCGCCGGTGCTGCCGCCGCTCGTGCCGCCGGTCGCGGACGCGCTCGGGCTCGGGCTCGGCGACGGCGCGGCCGACGAGGCGTCCGGGGCGGGCGAGGGGGAGGCGGACGGGTCGGTGCCGCCGGTCCCGGTGCCGGTGGACTGGCTCGGCTGCGGGGACGGCGTGCCGGTGGACGCCTCACCGCCGAGGGCGACGGTCACCGCGTCGTTCGCCTTGTTCGGGTCCCAGGGCTTGCCGCTCTCCTGGCCGTCCTCGCCGATCGACGGGAGGGTCACCACGGCGGAGAGCTTCGCGGCCGGGTCGGCCTCGACGGTGAAGTCGAAGGAGGCCCGGTAGCCGTTCTTGATGTAGGCCGAGGTGTCGCAGGTGAAGCTGTTGGCCGGGGCGTTCCGGACGGCCTGGTAGCAGTTGTCGGGCTTCTGCAGCACCTTGGCCTGCGCGGGCAGTTCCACCCGGACCTTGGCCGGGTGGGAGCCGCTGCGCCAGTCGATCGACGCCGGGCCGTTGTTGACCAGGCCGGCGGTCAGCTTGCCCTGCTTCTTGCCCGCCTCGGGGGTCCAGCTGCCGGTGGCGACGAAGTCCGCGGTGTTGGGGACGGCGCCGTGCAGCGAGATGCCGTTGTCGCGCTCGAAGTCGACCACCCCGTTGGGGCCGCTGCTCTGCGGCGCGCCGAGGGCGACCAGCGGGGGAGCGGAGGCCGGGCCCGGGGTGAAGTGGAACTGGCTCATCCACCCGCTCAGGTCCGGCATGGTCGTGGTCACGTGGATGTCTTCGTACGGGTAGTACGCGTCGGCGTCGACCTTGAAGCCGATCGGCGTCAGGGTCACGCTCTGGCCGGCCTCCACCGTCGCGGGGAGGGTGCAGATCACCGCGTCGACGCCGCCGTCACCGCCGGTGGCGTACTGGCAGTTGGAGAACTGCGACTGGAAGGAGTACTCCATCCCGCCGATGAAGGTGAGGTAGAGCTGGGAGGCGGGCAGCTGGCCCTTGTTGGTGATCTTGATCAACGGCTTCCAGACGTCGCCGGGCTTGAGGCCCTCGGCGGCCGGGACGTCGTCGACCACCACGTTGCTGCCGCCGAGGGTCACCTTGGTGTCGGTGGAGGCGGTCGCGCCGTCGAACACCGCGCTGGTGCGCAGGACGGCGGTGCTGCCCACGGCGCGCGGGGTGCCGGCGGGGGCGTACAGGTAGAGGTCGAGGCCCTGCTCGCCGTCGTACATCGTCAGCGTGTCGCAGGTCAGCGTCTGGCCGGTGGCGGTGCAGCGGCTGTCCGGGGTGGAGACCGTGGCGATGCCCTCCAGCGGGGCCAGGTCGACGGTGATCCGGCCCATGGCGGGCTTCGGGTGGTCGGAGAGCGTCAGGTCCAGGTGGATCCGGGTCGAGTTGCTGCCGTGGTCCGGAGCGGTGGAGCCCGGGTCGACCGCGACGGCGTCGGGGGCCTCGATCTTCAGCGTGCTGTCGGCCGCGTGGGCGGCCGGGGCGACGGCGCCGCCCAGGGCGAGCGCGGTCAGGGTGGTGGCGAGCCCGAACGAACGGGAGCGCGAGGTGCGCATGATCCCCCCAAAGGGTTCCGTGTGCACGGTGTGTGCGGGACGACCCTAGGGTGCGGTTTCGGCCACCAGGAGCACTCGAATCGGACACTTCAGGGCAGGGAGGTTCGTATCAGATCGAATCTTTACCAAAACGTTGGCAAACGCATCGGGCCCCCTCCGCTTGGAGGGGGCCCGCGTGGTGACGGTGCGTCAGCCGTCGGTGCCGGTGGCGAGTTCCGGGCGGTTCTCGTCGTCCGGGGGGTCCTGGTGGGGGGTGGGGCGGGAGCGGCGGCCGAAGAGTTCGGCGGGGGTCGGCATCCGGCGGGGCCGGGGGCGGTCGGCCGGGTGCGGGGGCTGCTGGTCGCTCATCGGGAACCGTCCTCCAACGGGGGTGGCGGGCTGGGGTTCGGACGCCGGGCTCGGCACCGCGGCGAGGTGGCGCTGCCCGGAGCCGAGGGAGAGTCGCTCGCGGACCTCGGCCTCGGCGAGCGCGTGGCAGCGCCCGGCCAGGCGGGAGCGGCGGGCCTGCTCGTTCGGTCCGCACGGCTGCCGGGACAGCGAGCGCAGCGCCGACAGGTCCTCGGCGGTGGGCAGGTAGCCGTCGGTGACGGCCTCCTCCAGGCGGTCCAGGTAGCCCCCGGCGCTGCCGGGCAGGGCGGCGCGGTAGCGGGTCAGGTCGGTGAGCATGAAGGCGCGCAGCCGGCCGCCCTCCTGGACCGCCTCGTCGATGGACTCGGTCAGCCGGAGCGCGTCCTGGACGTCCTCGGCCCACAGTTCGCCGGCCGCGGCGGGCATCGGGAGCCGGTCGGGGGCGGCCGGGTAGAGGGCTTGGGCGAGGACACGGCGCAGCACCCGGACTTCATCGGCGCTGAAGGCCATGCCGCCGCGCGATCCGTGTGGCGTTGGCATGGGTCGACAGTACGTGGCGTACGTCCGACTTATGGCGATTGAGGACGTGTTTGTCCCGATTGGCCTATGAGATGGTGCATCCGTTCCCGAGCTGCGGTGGGGGAACGCGACGGGCCCCGGACCCCCGTCCGAGGGGGCCGGGGCCCGGGGGCCGACGGGGCGTCAGGCGGCCGTGGCCGGGCGGTTGCGCTCGAAGATCAGGCGCAGGCCGATCAGGGTCAGCCAGGGCTCGTGCACGTCGATCGAGTCGGCCTCGCCCAGGACCAGCGGGGCCAGGCCGCCGGTGGCGATCACCTGGACGTCGTTCGGGTCCTTGGCGAGCTCCTTGGCCATCCGGTTGACCAGGCCGTCGACCTGCCCGGCGAAGCCGTACAGGATGCCCGACTGCATGCCCTCCACGGTGTTCTTGCCGATCACGTTGCGCGGGCGGGCCAGCTCGATCTTGCGGAGCATCGCGGTGCGGCCGCCCAGGGCGTCCACCGAGATCTCGATGCCCGGGGCGATCGCGCCGCCCACGTAGTCGCCGCGCGCGTTGATCGCGTCGAAGGTGGTGGCGGTGCCGAAGTCGACCACGATGCACGGGCCGCCGTACAGGTGGTTGGCGGCCAGCGCGTTGACGATCCGGTCCGCGCCGACCTCCTTCGGGTTGTCCATCAGGACGTGCACGCCGGTCTTCACGCCCGGCTCGACGATCACCGCCGGCACGTCCCCGTAGTAGCGGCGGGTCACCTCGCGCAGTTCGTGCAGCACCGCCGGGACGGAGGAGCAGATCGCCAGGCCGGCCACCCGGTCGTCCGCCGAGACGATCGGGTGGGCGCCCATCAACCCCTGGAGCAGTACCGCGAGTTCGTCCGCGGTGCGGCGCGGGTCGGTGGAGATCCGCCAGTGCTCGACGATCTCCTCGCCGTCGAACAGGCCGAGCGTGGTCTGGGTGTTGCCGACGTCGATGGTGAGGAGCATGGGGCGCTTTCTGCTTCGAGGGGTCAGGAGCTGCGGAGGTCCAGGCCGATGTCGAGGATCGGCGAGGAGTGCGTCAGGGCCCCGACGGCCAGGTAGTCGACACCAGTCTCCGCGACCTCGCGCGCGGTGGCCAGGGTCAGGCCGCCGGAAGCCTCCAGCTTCGCCCGGCCCGCGACCAGGGCGACCGCCTCGCGCAGCTGCGCGGGGGAGAAGTTGTCCAGCAGGATCAGGTCGGCGCCGGCCGCCAGGACGGGCTCGATCTGCTCGACCGTGTCCACCTCGACCTCGATCGGCAGCTCCGGGAACGCCTCCCGGACGGCGGTGAACGCCTCGGCGACGCCGCCCGCCGCGACCACGTGGTTGTCCTTCACCAGCGCCGCGTCGGAGAGCGCCATCCGGTGGTTGGCGCCGCCGCCCGCCCGCACCGCGAACTTCTCCAGCGCGCGCAGGCCCGGCGTGGTCTTGCGGGTGTCGCGGACCACCGCGCCGGTGCCCTCCAGGGCGTCCGCCCAGGCGCGGGTCGCGGTCGCGATGCCGGACAGGTGGCAGAGCAGGTTCAGCGCCGAGCGCTCGGCGGTGAGCAGGTCCCGGGTGCGGCTGCGCACCGACAGCAGCACCTGGCCGGGGGCGACCGACTCGCCGTCCTCGACGTGCCGCTCGACCTCGAACTCCTCCTCGCAGACCAGCGAGACGACGGCCTCCGCCACCCGCAGGCCGGCCACCACGCCCGCCTGGCGGGCGGTGAAGTCGGCGGTCGCGACGGCCTCGGCCGGGACGGTCGCCACCGAGGTGACGTCCTCGCCGCCGGCCAGGTCCTCGGACAGGGCCATCATCGCCACGTCCTCGACCTCGACCGGGTCCAGCCCGGCGTCCTCCAGCAGTGCGGCGAGCGCCGGGTCGAGCCCGGTCTCGTACTCCTCGCCCTCGCCGCACGCGCAGCCGTCGCCGCAGCCGCCGGACTCGGTGGACAGGAGGGGCAGTTCGGAGTGGGACATGGTGGGGTGCTCCAGTTTCGGCGGTGCGGGGGCGGGGCGGGGAGAGGGGCGTCAGTCGGCGAGCGGGTGGACGACGTGGCGCCGCCAGTGGGCGTCGTCGCGGTCGGGGAAGTCCTCGCGCCAGTGGCAGCCGCGGGTCTCCTCGCGCAGGGCGGCGGAGGTGGTGAGCGCGGTGGCGACCTGGTGCAGGTTGGTGGCCTCCCAGGTCTCCACGGACGGGTCGGCGGCGTCGGCCGGGTCGGCCAGCGCGGCCAGGCCCTTGGCGGTGGCCGCCAGGGACTCCGCGGAGCGGAGCACGCCCGCGCCGGCGGACATCAGGTGCTGGAGCTCGCCGCGGGCGGCGGCGGGCAGCAGCGGCACCGGCGTCGCGGCGTGCGCCGCGTCGGTGGTGACGGTGCGGGCCGGGAGCTTCCCGGCGGCGTTCAGCGCGGCCAGGTCGGCGGCGATCCGCTCGGCGAAGACCAGGCCCTCCAGCAGCGAGTTGGAGGCCAGCCGGTTCGCGCCGTGCACCCCGGTGCAGGCCACCTCACCGCAGGCGTACAGGCCCGGGACGGTGGTGCGGCCGTGCAGGTCGGTGCGGACGCCGCCGGAGGCGTGGTGGGCGGCCGGGGCGACCGGGACCGGCTCGGTGACCGGGTCGATGCCGTTGGCCCGGCAGGCGGCCAGGATGGTGGGGAAGCGGTGCTCCCACATCTCGGCGCCGAAGTGCCGCCCGTCCAGGTACATGTGCCGGGTGCCCTTGGCGTGCATCCGGCGGATGATCCCCTTGGCGACGATGTCGCGCGGGGCGAGCTCGGCCAGCTCGTGCTGGCCGACCATGAAGCGCACCCCGTCCGCGTCGACCAGGTGGGCGCCCTCGCCGCGGACCGCCTCGGAGACCAGCGGCTGCTGGCCCTTGGCGTCCGGGCCGAGGAACAGCACGGTCGGGTGGAACTGGACGAACTCCAGGTCGGTGACCTCGGCGCCGGCCCGCAGGGCCAGCGCGACGCCGTCGCCGGTGGAGACCGCCGGGTTGCTGGTGGCCTCGAAGACCTGGCCCATGCCGCCGGTGGCCAGCACCACGGCGCGGGCCAGGATCGCGCCGACGCCGTCGCGCTGGCCCTCGCCCATCACGTGCAGGGTGACGCCGGCGGCGTGGCCGTCGGCGTCCGTGAGCAGGTCCAGGACCAGGGCGTGCTCGATCAGCTCGAGGCCCGGGTCGGCCTCGACCGCGGCGACCAGGGCGCGCTCGATCTCGGCGCCGGTGGCGTCGCCGCCCGCGTGCGCGATCCGGCGGCGGTGGTGGCCGCCCTCGCGGGTCAGCACGATCTCGCCGTCCTCGTCGAGGTCGAACTCGGCGCCCGCCTCGATCAGCCGGCGCACCGCGTCCGGGCCCTCGGTGACCAGGGTGCGCACGGCCTCCTCGTCGCACAGGCCGGCGCCCGCGACCAGGGTGTCCTGCAGGTGCTGCTCGGGGGTGTCGCCCTCGCCCAGGGCGGCGGCGATGCCGCCCTGGGCCCAGCGGGTGGAGCCGTCGTCCAGCACCGCCTTGGTGACCACCATGGCCCGCAGGCCGGCCTTGCGGGCGTTGAGCGCGACGGTGAGCCCGGCGACGCCGGAGCCGATCACGACCACGTCGGTGATCGTGGTCCAGCCGGGGGCGGGGGCGGTCAGGCGGTACGGCATGGGGTCAGCTGCTCCTTCAGCGCGCGACGGCGTCGGCCGCGTCGTTCGGACCACCGTACGCGGCGTCGCCGCGCGCCAGTCCGCTGCCCTCGGGGGCGTCCGCGGGGTCGCCGCCGAGGCCGGTGATCCGGTTGCGCTCGTCGACGAAGACCACCTTCGGCAGGTACGCCTTCGCCTCGGCGGTGTCCATCTGCCCGTAGGCGATCAGGATCACCAGGTCGCCGGGGTGGACCAGCCGGGCGGCGGCGCCGTTGATGCCTATGACGCCGGAGCCGCGCGGGCCCGCGATGGTGTAGGTCTCCAGCCGGGCGCCGTTGTTGATGTCGACGATGTGGACCAGCTCGCCGGGGAGCAGGTCCGCGGCGTCGAGCAGGTCCTCGTCGACCGTCACCGAACCCACGTAGTGCAGGTCGGCCTGGGTGACGGTGGCCCGGTGGATCTTGGACTTGAGCATGGTGCGGAACATGGGGTCACGCCTCCTGTGAGTGCATGCCTGGTGGTGCCTACCAGTGGTGGACGGGCGGCCGGGCCCTCGGGAGCCGGCCGCCCCGGGCGTCCGGGTCAGCGGACGATGACGCTCACGTTGTCGATCAGCCGGGTCGAGCCGACCCTGGCCGCGACGGCGAGCACCGCCTCGCCCCGGAAGTCGTCCGGCGCCTCGGTGAAGGACAGCGGATCGATCAGGGCGAGGTAGTCGGGGGAGATGCCGTCCGCGCCCTCCAGCACGGCGGCGGCCGCCTCGCGGACGGCCTTCGGGCCCTGCGCGCCGGCGTCCCGGCCGGCGAACAGGGCGCGGGAGAGGGCGAGCGCCCGGGTGCGCTCGGCCTCGGAGAGGAAGCGGTTGCGGGAGGACAGCGCCAGGCCGTCCTCCTCGCGGACGGTCGGGACGCCGACCACCTCCACGTCGAAGTCCAGGTCGGCGACCATCCGGCGGACGATCGCCAACTGCTGGGCGTCCTTCTCGCCGAACACCGCGAAGTCCGGGTCGGTGATGTGCAGCAGCTTGGCGACGACGGTCAGCATCCCGTCGAAGTGCCCCGGGCGGGACGCGCCCTCGAAGCCCTCGCCCATCGGGCCCGCCGAGAGCCGCACCAGCGGCTCCCCGTTCGGGTACATCTCGTCCACGGACGGGGCGAACACCACGTCCGCGCCCATCTCCTCGGCCAGCGCGACGTCCTCGTCCAGCGAGCGCGGGTAGCGGTCCAGGTCCTCGCCCGCGCCGAACTGCAGCGGGTTCACGAAGACCGTCACCGCGACCCGGCCGTCCCCGCCGACCTGGCGGCGGGCCTCGCGCACCAGCGCCGCGTGGCCCGCGTGCAGCGCGCCCATGGTCATCACCACGGCGTTGTCCACCGGCTGCTCGTCCGGCCAGAACGCGGCCTCGAACTCCTCCACGGTGCGGGTCAGCACCGCCTTGCGGACCTTCGCCGGCTTCGGGGCCTTCGCCGGGCGCCTGTCGCGTGCCATCAGTGACTCTCCTCGTTCAGTACGTCCAGCAGCGCCGCCGCCGGCTCCGGCTTCAACGTGCCGCCCGCCACCGCGCGCTGCGCGGTCGCCCGCGCCATCGCCCGGTACGCCTGGCCGATGTCCGGGGTCACCGTAGCGAGTCGGTCCAGGTGCTTGCGCACCGTCCCGACGTCACCGCGGGCCACCGGGCCGGTCAGCGCCAGGTCGCCCGAGCGCAGCGCGTTGTCCAGCGCCGCGCCCAGCAGCGGGCCGAGCATCTGGCCGGGCTCGGCGACACCCGCGGCGCGCAGCAGCTCCATCGCCTGCGCGACCAGCGTGACCAGGTGGTTCGCGCCGTGCGCGAGCGCCGTGTGGTAGAGCGGCCGGACCTCCTCCGGGACCCAGGACGGCTCGCCGCCCATCTCCACCACCAGCGCCTCGGCGACCGGACGCAGCTCCTCCGGCGCGGTCACCCCGAACGGGCAGCCGGCCAGCCGGGCCACGTCCACCGAGGTGCCGGTGAAGGTCATCGCCGGGTGCAGCGCGAGCGGCAGCGCGCCGGCGCGGGTGGCGGGCTCCAGGACGGCCACGCCGTGCGCGCCGGAAGTGTGGACGAGCAACTGGCCGGGGCGGACGGCGCCGGTCGTCGCCAGCCCCTGCACCAGATCGGGCAGGACGTCGTCCGGGACGGTCAGCAGCACCAGGTCCGCGGCGGCCATCACCTGCGGCGGCGTCACCAGCCGGACGCCGGGCAGCAGGGCCTCGGCGCGGCGGCGGGACGCGGCGGAGACGCCGGACGCGGCGACCACGCGGTGGCCCGCGAGCTGCAGGGCGGCGCCCAGGGCGGGGCCGACGCGACCCGCGCCGACGACACCGACGGCGAGCCGGGCGGGGCGGTTACCGGGGTCGGAGGGGTCTCCGAAGTCGGGCAGCACTCTTCCGTTCCAGTCCTCTAGGGGTACCAGACGTACCGGTCAATGGTACGGGGGTTTTCCGTCCGCCCACCCACCCGTGCGCCGACAGCCCGCGTGAGCGGTGGGGCGGGAGGGCGTCGGTGCGGGTGGGGTCGGGTGCGGTGGGGTGGGTGGTTGAGCGCGCAGTTCCTCGCGCCCCTGGCGGGGCGGGGAGGGGGAGGGTTGGGGTGCCGGCAGCCTGCGTGAGGGGTGGGGCGGGAGGGCGTCGGGGCGGGTGGGGTCGGGTGCGGTGGGGTGGGTGGTTGAGCGCGCAGTTCCTCGCGCCCCTGGCGGGG
>NZ_JBHUWH010000332.1:0-8916 GCF_042670125.1 Kitasatospora sp. NPDC057198
CGGGGCGGGCGGGGGCCGGCTCCGGCGAGCCCCGCTCCGGGGAAAACAGGAAAAGCAGAACGGTCGGCATCGTGGTTACGATGCCGACCGTTCCGTCGTTACTGCAAGGACACCGTCACCGGTGTCTCGCTGTGCGCGAGGGGGGAGTTGAACCCCCACGCCCTTTCGGGCACTGGAACCTGAATCCAGCGCGTCTGCCTATTCCGCCACCCGCGCATGGGTGTTGTCTTCAGTTGCTTACCGCTTCTTCCGACCTGTCGAGAAGCTTACCGCATCTCTCGGGGTCTTCCGTTCGGCTCCCTCTCGGGCGCCCCTTCCGACATGGAAAACATTAGCACGCCCCCGGCCGTACCTGCGAATCCATTCCGACCCGGCCCCCCGCACGGCTCCCGGCGGCCCGCAACCGGAGGCGGGGCGAACGAGTGAGCGGGCCGTCCGGCGGGTACCCCTCCGGGCGCGACCTAGGCGGGGAACCGTACGGAAGGGCCGGGCGTGGATACGATCAGTACGGAAGTACCGCTTTCCAGCCGACGAGCCGGCCCGTCCGACGCCCTGAGAGGGGGTGCCCCGTGGGAGTCCTGAAGAAGTTCGAGCAGCGACTCGAAGGTCTCGTGAACGGCACCTTCGCGAAGGTGTTCAAGTCCGAGGTCCAACCGGTGGAGATCGCCGGCGCCCTGCAGCGCGAGTGCGACAACAACGCCACCATCTGGAACCGGGACCGCACGGTCGTTCCGAACGACTTCATCGTCGAACTCAGCCCGCACGACCACGAGCGGCTCAGCCCCTACTCCACCCAGCTCGGCAACGAGCTGGCCGGGATGGTCCGCGAGTACGCGGAGGCGCAGCGGTACAGCTTCATGGGCCCGCTCCAGGTCGCCCTGGAGAAGGCCGACGACCTGGACACCGGGCTGTACCGGGTGCGCAGCCGGACGCTGACCGCCGAGGAGCCCCAGCGGGCCCCGGCCCAGCCGCCCGCCGCACCGCCCGGCTACGGCCGTCCGCCGACCCCGCCCGCGCCCGGCGCGCCCTGGCACCAGGGGGCGGCCGCGGCACCGTACGGCGCCCCGCCGCCGCCCGCCGCCCCGCCCGCGATGCCGTCCGCTCCCCCGGCGTCCGCCGCGCCGGGCAACGTGCGGCCCTTCCCCGGCGCGGGCCACGGCGGCGCGGGCACCCGGCGCTGGGTCGAGGTGAACGGCGCCCGGCACCAGATCAGCCAGAACGCGGTGGTGCTGGGCCGCTCCACCGAGGCGGACATCCGGATCGACGACCCCGGGGTGTCCCGCAAGCACGCGGAGATCCGTCCCGGTACGCCCGCGATGGTCCTGGATCTGGGCTCCACCAACGGCATCGTGGTGGACGGACAGCACACCCAGCGCGCTACGCTCCGCGACGGCTCCCGGATCGTCCTGGGGTCGACCACCATCGTCTACCGACAGGTCGAAGGGTAGAAGCGGGCCGGTATGTCTGATCTGACCCTGACGGTCATGCGGCTGGGCTTCCTCGCCGTCCTCTGGCTGTTCGTCATCGTCGCGGTGCAGGTGATCCGCAGCGACCTGTTCAACACCAAGGGCGCGGCGCGCACCGCCCAGCGGGCCGCCGCCCCCGCCCCCGCCGCGGCGGGCCGCCCGCCGCAGGGCCAGGGCGCCCCCGCGGCCGCCGCCCAGCAGGCCCAGGCCAGGCAGCGCCGCGGCCAGCCCACCCACCTGGTGGTGACCCAGGGCTCGCTGGCCGGTACGACCGTCGCGCTGCAGGGCCAGACCATCACGCTGGGCCGGGCGCACGACTCCACGATCGTGCTGGACGACGACTACGCGTCCTCGCGTCACGCCAGGATCTACCCGGATCAGGCTGGGCAGTGGACGGTGGAGGATCTAGGCTCCACCAACGGCACCTATCTCGACCGGCAGCGGCTCACCACGCCGACGCCGCTCCAGATCGGCGTGCCGATCCGAATCGGCAGGACCGTCATCGAGCTGCGGAAGTAGTCAGCGCATGAGGACCAGCTCCACCCGAAGGAGGGCCCGGACAGCATGAGTCTCGTGCTGCGCTTCGCCGCCGGCTCGCACAAGGGCCTGATCCGTGAAGGGAACGAGGACTCCGGCTACGCCGGGCCCCGGCTGCTCGCGGTGGCCGACGGCATGGGCGGGGCGGCGGCCGGCGAGGTCGCCTCCTCCGAGGTCCTCGGCTCGATCGTCCGGCTCGACGAGCCGCACCCCGGCGCCGACCTGCTGAGCCTGCTCAACGAGGCGGTGCAGACCGCCAACGACCGGCTCCGGCAGATGGTCGAGCAGGACCCGCAGCTCGAGGGCATGGGCTGCACGCTGACCGCGCTGCTCTGGGACGGCCAGCGGATGGGCCAGGTGCACATCGGCGACTCCCGCGCCTACCTGCTGCGCGACGGCCGGCTGGACCAGATCACCCAGGACCACACCTGGGTGCAGCGGCTGGTCGACGAGGGCCGGATCACCGCCGAGGAGGCCGAGACCCACCCGCAGCGCTCGCTGCTGATGCGCGCCCTGGACGGCCGCGGCCAGGTCGAGCCCGACCTGTCGATCCGCGAGGTCCGGGCCGGCGACCGCTACCTGATCTGCTCCGACGGCCTGTCCGGCCCGGTCAGCCACCAGACCCTGGAGGAGACGCTCGGCAGCTACTACGCGCCCGAGCAGACCATCCAGGAGCTGATCCAGCTGGCGCTGCGCGGCGGCGGCCCGGACAACATCACCTGCATCGTCGCCGACGTGATCGACGTCGGCGCCACCGACCCGCTGAGCGGCCAGGCCGCCGAGGCCCCGGTGGTGGTCGGCGCGGTCGCCGAGAACCAGCCGCACCACTTCGCCGACCCGCAGCTGCTGGACACCCCGGCCGGCCGCGCCGCCGGCCTCGGCCGGACCCCGCAGCAGCCGGGCCCGCAGGGCGCCTTCGGGCCCGCCCAGGGCTACGAGGGCGGCTACGAGCAGCAGCCCGGGTTCGGCGCCCCGGCGGGCGACTTCGGCCCCGCCGAGGGCTACGGCGCCCCGGCCGGGGGCTTCCCGCCCGGCGAGGGCGGCTACGGCGGGGCGGAGTACGGCGCGCCCGGCGAGGAGTTCGACCAGGGCGAGCCGGTCGACCGCCGGAAGAAGAAGCGCGGCCTGAAGCTCACCCTGATCGGCGTGCTGGTGCTCGCGGTGCTCGGCGCCGGCGGCTTCTTCGCCTGGCAGTGGAACCAGGACCAGTACTACGTCGGGGCCCAGGACGGCCACGTCGCGGTCTACCGCGGCCTGGACCAGAACCTGGCCGGCATCGAGCTCAGCTCGGTCTACCAGCAGTTCTCCGACGTCGAGCTCAAGTACCTGCCCGCCTACCAGCGCGACCAGGTGACCAAGAAGATCCAGGCCGACGGCCTGGACGACGCCCGGAAGCAGGTGGACACCCTGCGCGCGCAGGCCGCCGTCTGCAAGAAGGTCGAAGAGTCCAAGAACGCCCCGGCCGCCGGCGAGGGCACCGAGCCGTCCGCGCCGCCGCTGACCGAGCAGGAGCAGCAGCTCGCCGCGTCCTGCTCGGCCCAGTAGGGCCGCGGTCGAACCCGGGGGGTTTCACACAGGCATGAGCACCTTCGACGTGAGCGGCGACCGCGCGCCCGCCACCGGCCGCCGCCGCGCGGCCGGCCGGGCCGCCGGGGACGCCGTGCCGAACCGGCGCAACACCGAACTGCTGATGCTGGCCTTCGCGGTGGCGATCCCGGTCTTCGGCTACGCCAACGTGGGCCTGGCGATGGACGGCACGCTGCCGGCCAACATCCTGTCCTACGGCCTGGGCCTGGGCCTGCTGGCCGGCATCGCGCACCTGGCGGTGCGCCGGTTCGCCCCGTACGCCGACCCGCTGCTGCTGCCGCTGGCGACGCTGCTGAACGGGCTCGGCCTGGTGATGATCTGGCGGCTCGACAAGGCCGGCTCGCTGCTGAAGAACAACTACCCGGCGACCACCAACCAGCTGATGTGGTCGGGCCTGGGCATCGCGCTGTTCGTCGGCGTGATGTGGCTGCTCAAGGACCACCGGATCCTGCAGCGCTACACCTACATCTCGATGGTGGTGGCGCTGGTGCTGCTGGCCGCGCCGGCCTTCTTCCCGTCCCAGGACGCGAACTTCGGCGCGAAGATCTGGATCCGCTTCGGGTCCTTCTCGATCCAGCCCGGCGAGTTCGCCAAGATCATCCTGACCATCTTCTTCGCCGGCTTCCTGATGGTGAAGAAGGACGCCCTGGCGCTGGCCAGCCGCAAGTTCATGGGCCTGTACCTGCCGCGCGGCCGCGACCTGGGCCCGATCGTGGTGGTCTGGCTGCTGTCGATCCTGATCCTGGTGTTCGAGACCGACCTCGGCTCGTCCTTCCTGTTCTTCGGCCTCTTCGTGGTGATGCTGTACGTCGCCACCGAGCGGACCAGCTGGATCGTCTTCGGTCTGGTGATGTCCTTCGGCGGCGCCGCCGTGGTGGCCACCAGCGAGCCGCACGTGAAGACCCGGATCAACGCCTGGCTGGACCCGATGGCGGCGTTCGGGCCGAACCACCCCGAGCACTCCTCGGACCAGATCGGCCAGACCCTGATGTCGCTGGGCTCCGGCGGCACCGTCGGCACCGGGCTGGGGCAGGGCCGCAGCTGGCTGATCCAGTTCGCCGCGAAGAGCGACTTCATCCTCGGCTCGTTCGGCGAGGAGCTGGGCCTGACCGGCCTGATGGCGATCTTCATGGTCTACGGCCTGGTGGTGCAGCGCGGCCTGCGCACCGCCCTGGCGGCCCGCGACCCGTTCGGCAAGCTGCTCGCGGTCGGCCTCAGCTCGGCCTTCGCCCTCCAGGTGTTCGTGGTCGCGGGCGGCGTCACCGGCCTGATCCCGCTGACCGGCATGACGATGCCCTTCCTGGCCCAGGGCGGTTCCTCGGTGGTCGCCAACTGGGCGCTGATCGCCGTCCTGATGAAGATCAGCGACACCGCCCGCCGCCCGGCCGCCGAACCCGCCGCCGAACCCGCGCCGGCCATCCCGGAGCCCGCCGGCCCCGACCGCTACGGGCCGCCCGGGTACGGCACGCCGGGCCAGAGCAGGGGAGCGTCCTCGTGAACAAGCCGATCCGCCGGGTCTCGATCTTCTGCCTGGTGCTGATCCTGGCGCTGATGGCCCGGGTGAACTGGGTGCAGGGCGTGCAGGCTTCGGCCTGGGCGAGCAACCCGCACAACGAGCGGGCCAAGTACGACCGGTACGCCTCCCCGCGCGGCAACATCATCGTCGGCGGGCAGCCCGTCACCAAGTCCGACTTCGTCAACGGCCTGCGCTACAAGTACAAGCGCGCCTGGGTGGACGGGCCGATGTACGCCCCGGTCACCGGCTACTCCTCGCAGATCTTCGACGCCAGCCAGCTGGAGAAGCTGGAGGACGGCGTGCTGTCCGGCACCGACTCCCGGCTGTTCTTCCGCAACACCCTGGACATGCTGACCGGCAAGCCCAAGAAGGGCGGCGACGTCGTCACCACCATCGACCCGAAGGTGCAGCGGGCCGCCTTCGAGGGCCTCGGCAACAAGAAGGGCGCCGCGGTGGCCATCGACCCGCGCACCGGGGCGATCCTGGCGCTGGTCTCCACCCCGTCCTACGACCCGGGCACCTTCGCCGGCGGCACCGACGCCGACTCCGCGGCCTGGAACGCGCTGCAGGCCGACCCGAACCAGCCGATGCTGAACCGGGCGCTGCGCCAGACCTACCCGCCCGGCTCGACGTTCAAGCTGGTCACCGCAGCCACCGCGTTCGAGACCGGCAAGTTCCAGGAACCGGGGGACGCCACCTCGACCCCGGAGACGTACATCCTGCCCGGCACCCACACCCCGCTGGTCAACGACAGCCCCGACGAGCCCTGCACCGACGCCACCCTGCTGGACGCGATGGCGCTGTCCTGCAACACCGTCTTCGGCAAGATCGGCGCCGAGCTCGGCGGGGACACCCTGCGCGCGCAGGCCGAGAAGTTCGGCTTCAACAACGACAAGGTGGACATCCCGATCCGGGCCACCGCCAGCTACTTCCCCAGCAGCTCCTCCCCCGACGGCACCGCGATGGACGCCATCGGCCAGCACGACACCCGGGCCACCCCGCTGCAGATGGCCATGGTGGCCGCCGCGATCGCCAACAACGGCTCGCTGATGGAGCCCTACCTGGTCGCCCAGGAGGGCGCGCCCGGCCACGCCGTCTCCACCCACACCGAGCACCGGATGAGCCAGGCCGTCTCGCCGGACACCGCGCGCAAGCTCCAGCAGCTCATGGAGGACGTCGTGAAGAAGGGCACCGGCAAGCGGGCGAACATCCCCGGCGTGACGGTCGGCGGCAAGACCGGCACCGCGCAGCACGGCCAGGACAACGCGGGCAAGCCGTTCGCCTGGTTCGTCTCCTACGCCAAGGACGGCGACAGCAAGCAGGTCGCGGTCGCGGTGGTGGTGGAGGACGGCGCCGCGCAGAGCTCCGAGATCTCCGGCGGTTCGATCGCGGCGCCGATCGCCAAGTCGATGATGCAGGCGGCCCTCGGCAAGTAGGACCGGTCGCATGCGTCACATTCCGGCCGCCGGTCCTCGATCGGCGGCCGGAATTGTCACAATGGGACGGTCCCGGTCGATACCGGTCTGGTCTCAGCTGGCAGCCTGCCGGGGGCAGCTCGGGTTGGCCCGGTAGCGTATCCGCCAGCAGCGGGTGTACCCGCAGCCGGAAACCGCCGGCCCAGCCGTGGAACCGCGGCGGGGGCCGAGGCGTCCGAAGAGAGCGTGCGGGGACACCTACGTCACATCCTCACCGACCGGTGGGGGAGAGGGTCGGAGATATGGAAGAGCCTCGTCGCCTAGGCGGCAGGTACGAGCTCGGCGGCGTCCTCGGACGCGGTGGCATGGCCGAGGTGTACCTCGGCCACGACACCCGGCTCGGCCGCACCGTCGCCGTGAAGACCCTCCGCACCGACATGGCCCGCGACCCCTCCTTCCAGGCCCGGTTCCGCCGCGAGGCGCAGTCCGCGGCCTCGCTGAACCACCCGGCCATCGTCGCGGTCTACGACACCGGCGAGGACTACATCGACGGGATCTCCATCCCGTACATCGTCATGGAGTACGTCGAGGGCTCCACCCTGCGCGAACTGCTGCACACCGGGCGGCGGCTGCTGCCCGAGCGGGCGCTGGAGATGACCATCGGCATCCTGCAGGCCCTGGAGTACTCGCACCGGGCCGGCATCGTGCACCGCGACATCAAGCCCGCCAACGTGATGCTGACCCGGCAGGGCAACGTCAAGGTGATGGACTTCGGCATCGCCCGCGCGATGGGCGACGCCGGCATGACGATGACCCAGACCTCCGCGGTCATCGGCACCGCCCAGTACCTCTCCCCCGAGCAGGCCAAGGGCGAGACCGTCGACGCCCGCTCCGACCTGTACTCCACCGGCTGCCTGCTGTACGAACTGCTGACCGTCCGGCCGCCGTTCGTCGGCGACTCGCCCGTCGCGGTGGCCTACCAGCACGTCCGCGAGGAGGCCGCGCCGCCGTCCTCGTACGACCCCGAGGTGCGGCCCGAGATCGACGCGATCGTGCTCAAGGCCCTCGCCAAGGAGCGCGACTACCGCTACCAGTCCGCCGACGAGATGCGCGACGACATCGAGCGCTTCCTCGACGGCCTGCCGGTCGCCGCCGCCCAGCAGGCGGCCTACGGCATGGGCGCGGCCGGCTACGGCTACGGCTACGACCAGGGCGGCAACCAGTACGACCCGTACGGCCAGACCAACGTGCTGCCCCAGCAGGGCGGCGGCCCGACCACCATGATGCCGCCGACCGGCAACCAGCAGCCCGCCCCGTACGGCGGCTACCAGGACAACGGCTACGGCGGCGACGGGGACGGCTACGAGGGCCGCAGCAGTCGGCGGCGCGAGGAGCCGCCGAAGAAGAACAACACCTCCTGGATCGTGCTCGCCGTCGCGGCGGTGCTGGTCCTGGTCGGCGCGTTCTTCGTGGTGCAGGCCATCGTGAAGTCCGGTGGTTCGAACGCCGGGAAGAGCAGCGTCCCGACCCTGACCGGGATGACCCTGGACGAGGCGACGACCGCCGCCAAGGCGCAGAGCGCCAAGCTCAAGGTGACCGCCGGCGAGCCGGCCGCCGACTGCCCCGACCCGAAGGTCCAGAAGGACCAGGTCTGCACCCAGAGCCCGGCCGCGGGCGGCCAGATGGACTCCGACGGCACGATCACCGTGCACCTGGCCGCCGCCGCGGCCCAGGTCGCCGTGCCGGACGTCACCAACCAGACCAAGGACGCCGCGAGCAAGACGCTCAAGGACAAGGGCTTCGACGTCAAGATCACCTACGCCAACGACGACAAGGTCGACCAGGACAAGGTCGTCTCGCAGGACGTCAAGGACAAGGCCGCCCCGGGCACCACGATCACCCTGACGGTCTCCTCCGGCCAGCAGAAGGTCGCCGTGCCGAACGTGATCGGCAAGGCCGTGGACGACGCCACCCAGATCCTCAACACCGCCGGGTTCACCGTCACGCCGACCAACAAGATCGTCACCGACCCCACCCAGGCCGGCCAGGTCCTCGACCAGAGCGTGAAGAACACCCAGGCCAAGCAGGGCAGCGCGATCACCATCACGGTCGGCCAGCTCGCCGACAAGGTCCCGATGCCGATCACCGAGGGCCACACCTACAAGCAGGTCATCGCCGACCTCCAGAAGAACCACCTGCAGTCGGTGGTGGTGAACGGCGGCCCGCAGGACGACAACGCGATCGTGATCAAGAGCGACCCGCCGGCCAACACCCTGATCCCGCCGAACAGCAGCGTCAAGCTGTGGACCAAGGCCGGCGACCAGACGCCGGACGGCCCCACCACGAAGCCGTAGCGCGGCGACCGCAGGGCAACGGCCGAGGGGCCGCACCGTTC
>NZ_JBHUWH010000333.1:0-8897 GCF_042670125.1 Kitasatospora sp. NPDC057198
GGGCGCGGCCGGCCGCCCCCCCCACCCGCCCGGCCGGCCGCGCCCCTCCGCCCCGCCCCGAGAGGACTCCCCCACCCATGACGCCCCGTCACCAGGCGAAACCCTCCCGCCGCACCCTGCTGACCGCCGCCGCGCTCGCCCTGCCCGCGAGCTACCTGGCGCTCGGCGGCGGCAGAGCCCAGGCCCAGACGCCCGCGACCCTGCCGCTCGACCTCGCCAACACCACCGGCAGCAACACCGTCTACGCGTACGTGGTCGGCCGCGACCCGGCGGCCGGCGGCGGCTGGGCGTTCCTGCAGGCGGACGGCTCCAGCCTGTACCACCCGCCGAACCCGGCCAACGACCAGACGCCGCTGGGCGCGGACTGCGCGATCGCGCTGAACGCCTCCGGGGCGGCGCCGCGCCGGGTGACCCTGCCGCACCTGGACAGCGGCCGGATCTACTTCTCGGTCGGCGCCAAGCTGACCTTCCTGATGAACCGCGGCGGCGGCCTGGCCCTGCCCTCGGTGGTCAACCCGACCGACCCGAACATCGACGTCCGGCACGACTTCTGCGAATTCACCTTCAACAACGACCAGTTGTTCGGCAACATCACCTTCGTCGACATGGTCTGCCTGCCGATCGCCTTCCAGCTGGAGGTCTCCGGCGGCGCCACCCAGACGGTGCGCGGCCTGCCCTCCGACGGCCTGGCCCGGGTCGCGTCCGCGCTGCGCGCCCAGTCGGGCGTCGACGGCTCGGACTGGAGCCGGCTGGTGGTCAACCGCTCCGGCAGCGACCTGCGGGTGCTGGCGCCCAACCTGGCGATCCGCGGCAACGGCGCCCTGTTCGGCGGCTACTTCGAGCCGTACGTCGACCAGGTGTGGAGCAAGTACGCGGGCACCGACCTGCGGATCGACACCCAGTACACCTGGGGCACCTTCACCGGCCGGGTCAGCGGCGGCACGCTGAACTTCCCCGGCGCCGGGTCGTTCGCCAAGCCGTCCACGCTGGCGATCTTCTCCTGCAGCGACGCGCCGTTCACCACCGGCAACGACCTGATGGGCAACCTGAGCGCCCGGCTGGCCGCCGCGTTCAACCGCACCACACTGCTGAGCAACCCCGTCCAGCCGACCAACGAGAACCCGGCCGCGTTCTACACCCAGGCCCGCACCAACCACTACGCCCGGATCCTGCACTCCACCACGCCCGACGGCCTCGGCTACGCCTTCCCGTACGACGACGTCCACCCGGCGGGCGTCGACTTCGAGGGCAAGGTGCAGTCCGGCGCGCCCACCCGCTGGGTGATCACCGTCGGCGGCCTGGCGGGCGGCGGCGGTGGTACCCCGACCCCGACCCCGACCTCCGGCGGCGGGGGCGGCAGCGCGTTCGCCACCGTGCAGGCCGAGTCGTTCACCGCCCAGTCCGGTGCGCAGACCGAGGCGTGCTCGGACACCGGCGGCGGCACGGACGTCGGCTGGCTGGCCAACGGCGACTGGCTGCGCTACTCCCTCGACTTCGGCTCCACCGGCGCGACCCGGATCGACGCCCGGGTGGCGTCCGGCGCGGCCGCCGGGGTCAGCGGCCTGGTGCAGGTCCGGCTGGGCAGCCCGACCGCCACCCCGGTCGGCAGCTTCGCCGTCGGCAACACCGGCGGCTGGCAGTCCTGGCGGACCGTCCCGGCCGACCTGGCCCGGATCACCGGCGCCCAGACCGTGTACCTGACCTTCAGCAGCGGCCAGCCCGCCGACTTCGTCAACCTCAACTGGTTCACGTTCTCCTGACGGCCCGTCAGGTGGCACGCGGGCGCCCCGTCCCCTCGCGGGAGGGGGCGCCCCGTCCCGTCCGCCGGTTCACCGGACGCCCCGCCGGGCGCCCCGATGGACGATCAGGCGCACGATCCGCGGGACGGCCCACCACGCCGCCCACCGCACGGCCTTCCGCAGGGCCCACCACAGGGGGAACATGTCAGGAGGCCCCGGCGTCGGCGCGCTCGACCTGGCTGAGCGGCGCCGCCAGCGACTCCAGGCTGCGGCGCTCGGCCCGCACTCCGAGGAACGCCTCGACCAGCCCGGCGGCCGTCATCAGGGCCGCGCCGATGCAGAACGCCAGCGTGGCGTCGCCGACCTCGCCGCTGCTGACCAGGCCGTTGAACAGCAGCGGCCCGGAGATGCCGCCCGCCGCGGTGCCGACCGCGTAGAAGAACGCGATGCACAGGGCGCGGGTCTCCAGCGGGAAGATCTCGCTGACCGTCAGGTACGCGGCGCTCGCCCCCGCCGAGGCGAAGAACAGCACCACCGTCCAGCAGGCCGTCATCCCGACGGCGCTCAGCGAACCGTGCTGGAACAGCCAGGCGGTGCCGAACAGCAGCACGCCGGAGCCTATGTAGCTGCCCGCGATCATCGGCTTGCGGCCGACCGAGTCGAAGAAGTGGCCGAGCAGCACCGGGCCGAGGAAGTTGCCGACCGCGATCACCGCGAAGTAGTAGCCGGTGTCGCCCGCCGGGACGTCGAAGAACTGGGTGAGGATCGCCGCGTACCCGAAGGTGATCGAGTTGTAGAGGAAGGACTGCCCGATGAACAGCGACAGGCCGAGGACCGTGCGGCGCGGGTAGGTGGAGACCAGGGTGCGGGCGATGGTGACGAAGCCGATCGGGCCGCGCTCGCGGATCCTGATCGGCGGCTCGTCCACCGGCGGCAGCGGCTTGCCGGTCTCGCGTTCGACGATCGCCTCGGCGTCCCGGACGATCTCCTCCGCCTCCTCGCCCTTGCCGTGCGTGAACAGCCAGCGCGGACTCTCCGGGACGTGCCGGCGCACCAGCAGGATCACCAGGCCCAGCACCACGCCGATGCCGAAGGCCAGCCGCCAGCCGACGTCGGTGGCGAACAGCGAGGTGTTCAGCAGCGCGATGGAGGCGAACGCGCCGAGCGCCGCGCCGATCCAGAAGCTCCCGTTGACGATCAGGTCGACCCGGCCGCGCACCCGGGCCGGGATCAGCTCGTCGATCGCCGAGTTGATGGCCGCGTACTCGCCGCCGATGCCGAAGCCGGTGAAGAACCGGCAGACGAAGAAGAACCAGGGCGTCCAGGACAGCGCGGTGACGCCGGTCGCGAGCAGGTAGACGGCCAGGGTCAGCATGAACAGCTTCTTGCGGCCCAGCCGGTCGGTCAGCCAGCCGAAGAACAGCGCGCCGCAGCAGGCGCCCGCCACGTAGATCGCGGCGGCGACGGTGGTGACCTGGGCGGTGCTGATCGCGATGCCGCTGCCGGGTTCGGCGAGCCGGGCGGCCAGGTTGCCGACGATGGTGACTTCCAGACCGTCCAGGATCCAGACGGTGCCCAGGCCGATCAGGATCCGCCAGTGCCAGGGCGACCAGGGCAGGCGGTCCAGTCTGGCCGGAACGTCGGTCTCGACGACGGCCGGGTCGCCCCCGGTGCCGACGGTGCGGTGTTGCTGTGCGGACATCTCGACCTCCGTCGTCCGGCGGTCCGCCCGGGACCTCCGGGCGTGCCGCGGACGCGTCTGCCCCGCCGGGCGCGGACCATACGTCGGCCCGGGGGCCTCGGAGCCGTGAAGGGCGTTCAGCAGCGCCGGGACGCCCGGCGGGCGGCGGCGGTGGCCGGGGACCGAACCGAAACGGTGCGGCACGGGACGTCGAGCAACCGCCCCGGGAACACCGCCACTGACCGCTTCCACCCACCCCGCCACCCCTTGCCGACCGACTCCGACCGCTCGGCCCTCTCCTCAGCCCCCCCCCGGGCGGCCGGGAGCGCACAACACCCACCCCCCGGACGCACCCCTGCCGCCCCCACCCCCGTCCCCGCCCTCCGACCGCTCGGCCCTCCGCTCAGCCCTCCGGGTACGGGCGGGCCTCCAGGCGGCCGGCCAGGACGCGGGTCTCGAAGCGCGGTTGGGCGGCGGTGGCGGGGCCGCGGGCCGGCTGGCCGTCGGAGAGCCGGAAGCGGGAGCGGTGCAGCGGGCATTCGAGGCAGCCGTCGACGATCTCGCCGCCGGACAGCGCGGCAGCCATGTGGGTGCAGCGGTCGGCGAGGACGGTCCACCCGTCGTCGTGGGTGCGGACCACGACCACGGGGACGTCTCCGAGCCGGCGGCTGACGGGGGTGCCGATCGGGATGTCGGCGGTGGCCCCGAGCGGCTGCCAGTCGGGCGGGGCGAGCCGGGGTTCGGCCTCGGCGTGCGCGGCGCCGGCGCCCTGGTTGTAGGCGAGGTGTCCGCCGAGCGCGGCGGCCAGGCCGACGGCGCCGGTGCCGGCCAGGCCGAGCAGTCGGCCGCGGGTCCGGTGGCCCTGGCAGCGGGCGCGCAGCGAGCAGGCGTGCAGCAGGGCGGCGGTGGCGGCCCCGGCGGCGTGCACGAGTCCGGTGCGGCGGTGGGCGGGCGGCAGCCGGGACCAGTCGACCCAGCCGGCCAGCAGGATCGGTGGGAGGGTGGCGAGTCCGGCGGCGGTGAGGCGGCGTACGGCGCGTTCGTCGCCGCCGGTCAGGTCGAGCAGGCTCGCGGCCGTCCAGCAGCCGATCGGGGCCTGGGCGAGTGCCGGGTGCAGCGGGTGGCCGAGCCACACGCCGTGCAGCACGTCCCGGGCGGGGCCGAGCGGGAGGCGCTGTACGAGGGCGGCGATCCGTTCCGCCGCCGGGTCCAGGAACGTCCAGCTCGCCGGGGTGTCCAGCCGGTCGGCGGCAGCGTGGTAGGTGTCCATGTCCTCGCGGTTGTCCGTCCCGCCTGGGGGCAAACGCCCGTCCGGCGGACGGAGCGGACGGAGCGGATCCGGTGGTTCGGGTGGTTCCGGTGGTTCGGGTGGTTCAGGTGGCTCAGGTGGCGAGCAGCGGCAGGTAGTGCTCCAGGTAGGGCGGGACGCGCAGGGCGGGGAGTTCGGTGAGCGGGACCATCCGGACGGCCTGTCCCTCGTCGCCGAGGCGCAGTTCGGCGTCGGGGCCGTTCCACTGGGCGTGCAGGACGCGGGTGGTGGGGTGGACCAGGGGGTGGTGCGGTCCGGGGAGGGGGCGGATCCGGGTGATGGTGATGCCGGCTTCTTCGCGGGTTTCGCGGGCGGCGGTCTCCTCGGGGGTCTCGTCGGCTTCCCGCAGGCCGCCGATCGGGGTCCAGTGGCCGGGCCAGGCGATGCCGGGGACGTCGTCGCGGTGGTGCATCAGCAGGCGGCCCGCGCGGTCGGTGACCAGGACCAGGACGCCTTCGAACTCGTCCTCGGGGCAGGGCTGTTCGAGGTAGAGGGCGCGGCCGGAGCGGTGGGCGCGGAGGACTTGCAGCAGCCAGCGGTAGCGGTCCGGGTCCATCCGGGTGCGCCAGTCGTGGGCGGTGGCGAAGCGCCACTCGGTGTGTTCGGCCGGGTCGAGCCGGATCCGGGCCTGCTGTTCGGCGGTGAGGACGCCGCCGTCGAAGACGTAGCCGCAGAACGGGACGGGGTGCCCGGTGCCGGCCCGTTCGTGCAGGACGGCGACCAGGCGGCGCCGGGAGAGGACCCCGGGGTTCTCGGCGGCGAGGTCGAGTCCGAGTTCCTCGCCGGTCTCGCGCAGCGCGGCGGCGAACGGCGTCTCGCCGGGGCCGACGTTGCCGCCGGGGATGTCCCAGACGTCCGGGTCGGCGGCGGAGCGCATCCCCAGGACGCGCCCCCGCGGGTCGGTGAGCAGCAGGCAGCTGTACGTACCGGGCCGGTCGACGGTGGTGAGGTGGCCGCCGACCGGGCGCCAGCCGGGCCGGGCCAGGCGTGCGGTGAGCCATTCGATCACCGCGCGCGGGCCCTCGTCGGTGGGCGGCAGCCGTTCGGGGTCGGCCCACCGGTGCGCGTCGTGGTCCGGGGCGGGGTGCACGGCGGTGCCGTCGGGGGCGACCGCGGTGAAGACGAACTGCCGGGTCCGCCGCCCGTGCCGGTCGGTGGTGTCCAGGTGCCGCAGGTACTCGAGCGGCAGGCCCGCGATCCCGGTCCGCCCGGCCAGCTCCCGGGCCGCGCCCGCCGGTGCGTCCTCCCCGTCGGCCAGGATCCCGCCGGGGTAGTCCCAGCGGCCGGGTGCCGTACCGGGTGCGGCGCGGCGGAGCAGCAGGATCCGGCCGGAGCCGTCGCGGACGAGTACGCCGACGCCGATCCGCCCGACGCCCTCGCGCCGGGCCAGGTCGGTCAGCACCGTGAAGTCGATCACCGGTCGGTCTCCTCCTCGCTCTCCCGGCCCCGGTCGGCTCGGCACCCCAAGTCGGCCGGGCAGGAGTGGAGTTGGCCTGCCGTCCGGAGCGGATACGGGTCGATCATGGCGGCGGCGGCGCACCGCCTTCAACCGGCCCGTCGCCGCCGGGAGCGGCCTTCCGCTCCCGTTCCGCCCGTGCGGGCCGGGGTGCGCGCCGTCCGGGCCCGCCGCCGTGGGCCGTCCCCGAATTCACCCGTTCGGCCGACCCCTGGCGAGCCCCTTCGCCCCCCGCGCCCCCGGACACGCCCCCGTGCCCCCGCGCCCCCGGACATGCCCCCGCGCCCCCGCGGCCCCGGACACGCCTGCGCGCCGCCCCGCTGGACGGTGCGGGGCGGCGCGCAGGTGGCAGAAGGGGGTGGCGGGGCCGGTCAGGCGGGGGTGATCCGTCCGCGCCAGCCGCCGTTCTCGACGCCGCGCTCCTCGATGAAGGACTTGAAGCGGTCGAGGTCACCGCGGACCCGGCGGTCGATCATGCCCAGCGCGTCGGCGGCGTGTTCGGCCATGCCCTGCGGGTCGTAGTCCATCGCCAGCCGGACCTCGCAGCGGCTGTCGTCCAGCCGGGCGAAGCTGACCACGCCCATCTGCTGGACGTCGCCGCCGACGGTCCGCCAGGCGATCTTCTGGTCGGGCAGCTGGTCGACGATCTCGGTGTCGAACTCCCGGGTCACGCCGGCGATCTTGGTGCGCCAGTGGTTGTGGCGCTCGTCGATCTGGACGACCTGCTCGACGCCGTCCATGAAGCGGGGGAAGTCCTCGAACTGCGTCCACTGGTCGTAGGCGGTGTGCAGGGGGACGTCCACCTCGATGGTCTCCTGGACCATGCTCATGCGTTCTCCTCCGATTCGTTCAGTGGCTCCGTACGGTGGCCGGGGCAGGTCACCAGCGGTACCAGCGGGCGCGTCGGCCGCCGGTCCCGGCTCCCCGGGCGATGAAGCCGATCAGCCACAGCACCAGCACGGCGAGCGCGATCCACCACAGCACCTTCACGGCGAATCCCGCGCCGAACAGGATGACGATCAGCAGGAGCACCAACAGCATCGCGAGCACGGCGGTCACCTCCTCGGTCCACGGGCGGCCGCCTGGCGGGGACGGTCGGCGGCCGCTGACCCGGTGCGGGTCTGCCGGGCGTCTGACCGGTTCGTCCCGGCTCAAACGTTCTGCCCCGGTTCGGTGGCGAGGACTTCGACGGCGATCAGGCAGGTGTCGTCGTCGGTGTCGGCGGTGCTGGCGTCCAGGGCGCGGTCGAGCAGGGCGTCGAGGTCGGCGGCGGGTTCGGCGAGCGCGCGGGCGAGGTGGTCGAGCGGTTCCTCGACGGAGCGGTCGCGCCGTTCGACCAGGCCGTCGGTGTAGAGCAGCAGGACGTCGCCGGGGCGCATCTCGAGGTGGTGCTCCTCGTAGTCGGGGTGCTCGGCGGCGCCGAGCAGGATGCCGTGCGGCATCGGGAGCGGGCGGGCGGTGCCCTCGCGCAGCAGGACGGGCGGGAGGTGGCCGGCCCGGGCCCAGTGCAGGGTGCGGGTGCCGGGGTGGTAGCGGGCGCAGATGGCGGTGGCGGTGGCGGCGTCGGTGAGGTCGGCGGTGGCCTGGTTGAGCCAGCCGAGCAGGCGGCCCGGCCCGGCGCCGGTGTAGGCGAGGCCGCGCAGCGCGTTGCGCAGGGCGACCATGCCGGTGGCGGCCTCGACGCCGTGTCCGGCCATGTCGCCGACGACCAGCAGCGCGGCGCCGTCGGGCAGCAGGGTGGTGTCGTACCAGTCGCCGCCGACCCGGTCGCGCTGCGAGGAGGGCCGGTAGCGGACGGCGGCGCGCAGTCCGGCGCTCTCCAGCGGGGGCGGGGCGGGCGGCAGGATGGCCTGTTGCAGGCGCAGCGCGAGCAGGTGGCGTTCGGCGGCCTCCTGCCGGGTGGAGGCGAGGCTCTCGGTGGTGGCGGCGAGCGCGGTCTCGGTCCAGTGCTGGGCGGAGACGTCCTGGAAGGCGCCGTGCACGGCGGCGGTGCGCCCGCTCGGGTCGGGGACGGGTTCGGCGACCATCCGGACGTAGTGGGTGTAGCTGCTGAGGTGCCGCATCCGGAACACCACGGAGTCCGAACGCCCGTGCTGAATAGTTGAGTTGACGACCCGTCGGACGTCCTGCTCGTCGTCGGGGTGGACGTGCGCGGGCAGCGCGGCGAACGGGACGGGGGCGGTGCCGGCGGGCAGGCCGAGCAGGTCGGCGGTGCGCGGCGTCCAGTGGATCTCGCCGGTGCGCAGGTCCTCCTCGAACCCGGCGAGGTGGCTGAGGCGCTGGGCGGTGCGCAGCAGCCGGTCGGTGCGGTCGTCGGCGCCGCAGGGCCGCCAGCTGACCAGCAGGTGGCCGGGCGGGGAGGCGAGGCGGGCGGCGGCGAACTCCACCAGGACGGGAACGGGGGTCTGGCCGGTGAGGAAGGTCAGGGCGAGGCTGTCGGCGCGCTGCGGGCGGCCGGTGGCGTGCACCCGCAGCAGCAGGTCGAGCAGGCCGTCGGCGCAGGCGCGCGGGTAGGCGGCGGAGAGGGTGCGGCCCTCGACGCGGTGCGGGGGGCGGTCGGCGGGGTCGGTGAAGGCGGCGTTGACGCGGACGATCCGGAAGTCGTCGGGCGTCCCGCCGGCGGGTTCGGGGGCGAGCAGCAGGGCGGGGGCGAGCGCGGCGTCCAGGGCGGCGGCGGGGTGCAGGGCGCCACCGGGCTGGACGGTCCACAGG
>NZ_JBHUWH010000334.1:0-8890 GCF_042670125.1 Kitasatospora sp. NPDC057198
GATCCGCTGGTACTCGGGGAGTTCGACTTCGCGGCGGATGCGCAGTGCTTCGTCGACCTCTCCGCGCCGTTGGAGGATGTCTGCGATCTGTCCCCAGGTGACTGCGGTGGAGTGGGTGTCGCCGATCCGCTGGTACTCGGGGAGTTCGACTTCGCGGCGGATGCGCAGTGCTTCGTCGACCTCTCCGCGCTGCTGGAGGATGTCCGCGATTTTCCCCCAGGTGAACGCGGCTTCGCGGGTGTCGCCGATCCGCTCGAAGGCCGGGAGTTGGACTTCGCGGCGGATGCGCAGTGCTTCGTCGACCTCTCCGCGCCGTTGGAGGATGTCCGCGATCTGTCCCCAGGTGACCGCGACGGAGCGGGTGTCGCCGATCCGCTGGTACTCGGGGAGTTCGACTTCGCGGCGGATGCGCAGTGCTTCGTCGATCTGT
Organism: Kitasatospora sp. NPDC057198; assembly: GCF_042670125.1. Classification (NCBI taxonomy): domain Bacteria; kingdom Bacillati; phylum Actinomycetota; class Actinomycetes; order Kitasatosporales; family Streptomycetaceae; genus Kitasatospora; species Kitasatospora sp. NPDC057198. The sequence goes on from NZ_JBHUWH010000334.1 coordinate 431, forward strand.
CCGCGCCGTTGGAGGATGTCTGCGATCTGTCCCCAGGTGACTGCGGTGGAGTGGGTGTCGCCGATCCGCTCGAAGGCCGGGAGTTGGACTTTGTGGTGGATGCGCAGTGCTTCGTCGATCTGTCCGCGCTGCTGGAGGATGTCTGCGATCCGTCCCCAGGTGGCCGCGGTGGAGTGGGTGTCGCCGATCCGCTGGTACTCGGGGAGTTCGACTTCGTGGTGGATGCGCAGTGCTTCGTCGATCTGTCCGCGCCGTTGGAGGATGTCTGCGATCTGTCCCCAGGTGACCGCGACGGAGTGGGTGTCGCCGATCCGCTGGTACTCGGGGAGTTGGACTTCGTGGTGGATGCGCAGTGCTTCGTCGACCTCTCCGCGCCGCTGGAGGATGTCTGCGATCTGTCCCCAGGTGACCGCGACGGAGCGGGTGTCGCCGAGGTCGGTGAACAGTTGCTGGGCCTGGTGGAGCAGAGTCTCGGCCTGCCCGGTTTCGCCGCGGGTGAGCAGGCGGTTGGCGTGGTCGTAGAGAACGGCCGCATGGTCCGCCGGGTCGGTGTGCTGTTGGTTGCTCTGGATCTGCTGTACGGCGCGGTGCAAGAGGGTGTCGGCACGGCTGCCGTCGCCGCCGGTGACGGCCGCGTCGGCGACAGCTCGCAGGAGGGTGAGGGGGGCCGGGTGCTGGTGGCGGTCGAGGAGGGCGATCGCCTGGTGGCCGAGTTCGGCGGCGTCGGAGGCCGGACCCTGGCGCAGGGCCCATACGGCCGCGGTGGCGCAGTCGGCTGTGACGGCGGGATCGTCGGCGTCCAGGGCGAGGCGGGTCAGTTGCAGGTCCAGGTCGTCGTCACGTTCGGGACGGGGCGCGGATCCGCCCCAGCGGGTGTGGAGGGGGCTGACGGCCAGGGCGGCCAGGGCGGTGCGTTCCTCGGGGCTGAGGGGGGTCAGGCGTCCGGCGGCCAGGGCGTTGACGGCCACGGCGGGGGCGTCCCGCCGGTAGCCGTCGGGGAAGGCGTCCAGGAGGCCGAGGCCGAGCAGGCGGGTCGCCGATCCGCCGACCGCTTCGGCGAGGGCGTCGACGACGGGGCGCGGGACGGGGAGGGTGAACAGGGTGCAGGCGCGCAGCAGGTCGCGGTGGGCGGGGCCGGCCTGCTGGAGCAGGGTGTCCAGGGCCAGCTTCTCCAGGAAGGCGGCCAGTTCGGGATCGCCGGCCGGGTCGCCCTGGCTCAGGTAGGACTCCATCGCGGTGACGGCGGCCTCGGCGCGGGCCAGGTCGACCTGCTCGCCGTAGACCAGGCGCAGCCCGATCAGGTCCTGCAGCCCGGGATTGCCGCGGCTGACCTCCACGGCCCGTCGGGCCAGTTCGGTCCGCCGGGCCAGTTCGGCGTCCGGGACCCGGTTCTCGGTCGCGGCCAGGTCCTGCTGGCGGCGGCGGAGCTTGTGCCGGGCGGCGGGGGAGAGCGGTTGGAGCTGGACCGCCTCCAGGCGGTTCTCCAGGCCGTCGAGGGTGAAGGTGTAGCGGCTGGTGAGCAGCAGCCGGCTGTCGGTGGTGGCCGGGTCGAACGCGGAGATGACGTCGGCGAGCACCTCGGCGTGGGCGTCGTCGAGCCGGTGCGGGCCGTCGGGGTCGGCGGTCAGGATGCGTTCGAGGTCGTCGATGATCAGCAGGAGGGGCCTTCGGGCGCCCTCCGCCTGGGCGCACGGCCCGGCCAGCAGGTCGACCAGGAGCGCCCTGAAGCGGTCCGGGTGCTCGCGGACGTCGGCGCGCCTGCTCCTGAGCAGGTCGCGGGCGTCGGGAACCGGTTCGACGGCCCGCTCGACGGCGTCGAGGACCGCCGCCCGGCTGTAGTCGCCGAACACGACGGCGACGGCCCGGTCGGGGAGCCGGTCGGCGATCCGGGCGGCCAGGCTCGACTTGCCCATCCGGCCCTGCCCGTGGAGCAGCACGCCGCCCTTCGGCCGGCCGCGCAGCGCCCGCAGCGCCCGTTGCAGTTCCGTACGCCGGCCGACGAACATCTCCGCGGCCGCGACCGGCACGTCGTGCTTGCTGCCCAGGAACGCGGTGGTCGCGTGGTGCGCGGGCGCCATCCGGCGCTTGACGGTTCCCGCGACCAGCGGGCCGCCGCCCGCGGGCCCCAGCCACAGCCGTGCCAGGTGCCAGTCGGCGCGCACGTGCTCGTCGGGGCACTGCAGCAGCCGGCGGCGGGCGGCGGACACCGCCACCGCCACCCCGACCCGGCGGCTGAGCTGGGAGTAGAGGTGTTCGGCGAAGAGGGTGGCGGCCCGGTCGCTGACCGAGCCGTCCCAGCCGATGACCGCCGGGATCCCGGCGGCCACCAGCTTCGTGGCCAGCGAGTGCGCCACCGCCGCACCCGGCCCGGCGGCCGGGGCGCCGCGGCGGCGTCCGGCGCCCCCGGGGAGGTGCCCGGCCACGTCCGCGCCGGTGGCCGTCAGGCAGGCCGACACGAACGCCAGCCGGGGCGGGGGCGTCAGCAGGCCCACCAACTCCTCCGCGCTGGTCGGACGCCCCTCGCCCAGGTCGTCCTCCAGCAGCAGGACCGGTGTGGGAGGAGCACCGGGGCCCTCGCGCCAGTTGTGCAGCCCGTGGCACGACAGGTGGACCACCGGCATCCCGCCCAGTTCCGACAGTCGCAGGCCCAGGCGCTCGGGGTTGCCCGAGTCCTCGACGACCAGGTCCAGGCCCGTCTCCCCGACGGCCCGCAGGATCGCCAACTCCTCCGCCTCGTAGTCGAGTTCGTTCTGTCCTCGGGGGGACGAGGCCATGAACGCGACCCCGAGCCGCCGGTCGTCCGGGGGATCCGCCGGGCCCGGGCGGCCGAGCCGGCGCACCACCGCGAACTGCTCGGGCTCCTCGGCGAGGAACCCGCCCCCGGGAGCGGCCAGCAGCTCGAACGGCGCCCGCAGCAGGGCCCACTCCGCGGCCGACGGCCTCCTCGGCGCCCGGACCTCGAACAGCAGCGGCGGCACGGCCTCGTCCAGCAAGCGCGTCAGCCGGCGGCGGTCCCCGTCCAGCCACCCGTACAGCTCCCGCCCCAGCGCGAGCAGTACCTCCCGCCGGGAGCCGCCGCGCACCGCGTCCACGTACCGGCTCGCGAGCGCGGTCAGCCAGGCGACGTCGGAGTCCTGCAACGGCCTGCGCGTGCCGAGCCCCTCCCCGCCGACGACCAGCTCGAACCCGCCGTCCTCCAGCACCAGCCCAGTGATCATCCTGCCCCCAGACGCCGCACCCGGCCCGCACCGGGACCACACCCCCCGTGCATACTGCCACTCGGGTGGGCGAGTTGGGCGCCGGACGAGGTTTCCGCCGGACGGACCGGGCCTCGGAAACGGCGTGAGGAAGCTCCTGTCCCGGCCGGGCTCGTGCCCTGTCCGCAAGGGGGCGGCCCACGGCCGCCGGGCAGCTCGCCCGGTCCGGTCCGGCCCGGACAGTGGTGGCGGCGTACGTTGCGGACCTCCCGGCCCGAACTCTGCTGTTCGGTAAGGAAGTTCGGTGGAGTTCGGCGTCGGCACCGGCAGGACGTCAGTTCCGCCCGGCCTTGAGGGCCGCGAGGCCGCGGGCGAGGTCGAAGGCGGTGGCGGGGTCGCGTTCGTCCGTCCACGGCTCGGCGCCGCACCAGGGGCCGATGCGGCGGAACTGCTTCAGGGCGGTGTCGTAGCGCCGGGCCTTGACCAGGTGGTGGGCCAGCAGGTGCCGGAGGGCGGGCAGGTTCCAGTCGTCCTCCGGCACCTGGTCCAGTGACCGGGCGACCGTTTCCAGCAGGGCCGTGGCCTCCGGCGAGGACGGGAGGGCCGAGCGGCCGGGGCGCCGGGCGAGTTCGTGCAGCGCGTGCAGGTACACCCCGGCGAGCGGGCTGCCGGCCGGGGCCTCCCGCACGGCGCGTTCGGCGAACGCCAGCATCAGCCGGTCCGTACCGGCCCACTTCGCGCACCAGTACTCCAGGGCCTGGCAGTGGCCCCCGTAGTGGTGCGGGGCCCGGGTGACGAGTTCCTCCCAGAGCGGGGTGAACTCGTCGTACTCGTAACGGAGTCCGCGGGCGGCGGTGACCATGACCACCCACGCCCCGGGGTCCTCGGGCGCGAGCGGGGCGGCCGTCCGCGCGGCCTCCACCGCGGCGTTCAACCCGACCATGAACCGGGCCATCTGCCCGGCCGGGACGTCGCGCGCGTAGTCGCTGCCGCGGACCGCCCACGCGCGGTGCAGGAGCAGCTGGGCGCGGAGGGTGGCGGCGGTGCCGTCCTCCGGCCGGTCCCGGAGCCAGGCGTCCAGCCAGGCGCCGTCCTCGCCCGCGAGCCGGAGCAGGACCTCCTGCCGGGACCAGCGTTCGTCCCAGTCCTTCCCGGCGGCCTCGACGAAGGCCGCCGCCGCCCGCCAGTCGCCCTTCCGCACGTCGCGCACGACCGCCCGGAACTCCTCCGAGCGGGCAGCGGACGGGGGCGGTCCGGCGTGGTGCACGTCGAGCTGTTCGCGGGGCGGCAGCCCGTGGGCGGCCGGGTCGAACCGCGGACGGATCCAGAGCACCAGAGCGGACCGCCGCAGCCGGGAGCCGAGCCGGAAGCGGTAGGCGAACGGGACCGCGAGGCCCAGGGCGATCAACAGGAGGGGTTTCACAGCGGAGATCATCCTGGGGACCGTCGCAGCTGACAACGGTCGCCCCGGCGGGAGTCGAGGATCGGGCCCGCCCGGCGCCGGGGAGGAACTAGCATCGGCGGCGGACAGGAGCCCTCGGCAGCCCTCGGGAGGAACACCATGGACCGTGACCACGACCTGAGCGGCGCGGAGTTCCGCAGCTCCAGCCACAGCGCCAACGGCGGCCAGTGCATCCAGCCGGCGACGAACCTGCACGTGGCCCGGGGCATCGTGCCGGTGCGTGACTCGAAGGACCGGCACGGTCCGGTGCTGGTCTTCCCGGCGCGGGCCTGGGCGGCCTTCTGCGCCGCGACCGCCGCCGGCGAGTTCGGCGAGATCTGACGGCGGGGAGCCGTTCGAAGCCCTTCCGGGGGCCGCCCGCCGCAGCCCCGGCCGTTGACCGTTGACCGGCGGGCGGAGGGGCAGGCGGGCTCCGGCGGGGCTCAGGCTTCGAATCGGACCCAGCTGTCGCCGGCCCGGAGCCACAGGACGCCGTCGCGGCCCTGGGCACAGCGCAGCACCACCGGGCCCGGGACGCGCAGCTGCTGCCGGGAGGTGAGCGTCCAGGTGCCGTCGGCGAGTTCAGCGCGGCTCAGTTCGACGGCGGGGCGGTTGTGGACGCGTCGGGTGAGGACCATCCGGGAGCCTCGGACGGCGATGCCGTCGGTGTCCCGCACCGGGTTGCGGTAGCTGGTGACGTCGCCGGTGGCCGGGTCGACCCGGGACAGGAACGGCCCCCGGTGGCTGTACCAGGCGAGCCAGGCCGCCGACCCCTCGGTGGCGGCCGCGCTCCCGCCCAGCGGCCACACGGGCAGCCGCCCGTCGGGGCTCCAGGTGCGGGCGCCGTCGGTGTCCCAGCGGGCCAGGCCGGGGATGCTCTCCGGGTGGCCCCCATAGATGCCCTCGTCGCCGTACGCGGCCCAGACGCCGCCGTCGCGGTCGGCGAGGAGGTAGTCGATGTCGTCGCCGAGGCAGCAGCCGCCCACCGGGTGCCCCTCGGCGGAGTACACGACCGCGTTCCGCTCCCAACTCCCGTGCCGGTCACGGCTGGTGCGGCCCGACGCGAGCAGGAAGCGCGAGCCCGGCAGCAGCACCAGGTGGCCGGTGTGCGGGGGGATGCCGGCGACGGGGACGCGGCGCTCGGTGCCGCCCGAGACCACGACCAGTACGCCGTCGCACGGGGCCGCCACGCTCCAGCCGGGCCACCCCTTGACGTACGGGTAGTGGCGCAGGTGCCGCTTCCGGACCAGCACCACCGCGAGCTCGCCGCCCGGCCCGACGCTCCACCACAGGGCCCGCCACCCGGCTCGGGCCTCCCGGCGGGACAGGCTCCACACGACCGGCGATCGACCAGGCGTCATCGGCGTTCACCACTTCGGACTCCGGGGCCCGACGGCACCCGAAGAGACGGAACACTACCGGGCGGCCCCCCGACAGCCCGCCCGGCCCCGGCCCGGTCAGACCGCCCCGAGGTCGACCTCGACGGCGAAGGGCACGGCGGCCTTCACCACGCCGGTGAACAGCTCGCCGTCCCGGTAGGCCCGGACGGCGGGATCGAGGACGTGGGTGTGGACGATCGGGACGCCGGTGGCCGCCTGCTCGACCCGCCAGTAGAAGGGGATGCCGGCCTTGGCGTACTGGTCCACCTTGACGATCCGGTCCGTGGTCTCCGAGCCCGGCGACACGATCTCGACGACCAGGAGCACGTGCTCGGGACGGGTGGGGGCGAGGTCGATGGTCTTCGCCTCGTAGACGATGACGTCCGGGCGCCGGTTGGTGAGCGGAACGTCCTGCAGGCGGACGTCGAAGTCCGTGTCGGCGTTCCAGCCGGGGCCCGCGGCGGTGTCCAGGGCGTTGGCCAGGACGCGGGCCAGCCGGTTGTGCCGCTTGGAGGCGCTCGGGCGCACGACGACCATGCCGTCCACGACCTCGAGGCCGGCGCACTGCTCCCCGGACCAGGAGTCGTACTGCTCCGCGCCGATCTGCGAACGCATCCACGCGGGCACCACCGCCCCGGCGGTCATGGCGTACCTCCTTCGAGGGGCCCCGGCGGTCCACCGCCGCGCCCAGCCTACTGTTCCGGGGCGGCCGGCTGCGCGGTCCGGGCCAGGGCGTCCCGGTGGGCGACCTCGAGGGCCTGTTCGGCGGGGACGGCGATGTCGGGGGCGACCCCGACGCCCTCCCAGTTGGTGCCGGTGGCGATGACGACGCCCCGGGCGCTGGGGACCCGGACCGAGATGTGCGCGTCCAACTGGTAGGAGCCGGTGGGGTGGGCGCCGCCGCGGGTGGTTTCGCCGACCACCAGGGCGCGGCGGTGCGCCTGCAGGGTGTAGGCGAAGTCCTCGCCGCCGGAGAAGGTGCGGGCACTGGTGAGCACGTACACCGGGCGGTCGAGGTAGCGCGGAGCGGGCAGGTGCGCCAGGGTCCAGTACTGGCGGGTGGTGTCGCTCTCGCGGTCGTAGATGTCCTTGAGGTGGGTCTGGTCGTCGGGGAAGAAGTAGCTGCACCAGGTGTTGCAGCCCTCGGGCGAGCCGCCGAGGCACTCGCGCAGGTCGAGGACGAGCGCGCTCGTCCCGGCTACCAGTTCCATGGCCGCGCCGATCACCCGGGCGCCCTCGGCGGCGTCGGCGATCCGCCGGACGTCGAGGTAGCCGACGTTGCCGTCGAGGTGCTGGAAGCCCCGGACGCCCTGGTTGAAGGTCCGCATCCGGGCGAGGAAGGCGGCCTGGCCCTTGTCCGGGTCCTCCGGGAGCACGGGCTGCGGCTCGTCGTCCCAGCGCAGTGCCAGGTGCTGGTCCGGGCAGACCTCCAGCAGGTGCGCGGTCACCGCCCCGCAGAGCGCCGGGCCGTCCAGGGCGTCGTACTCTCCGGCGGCCAGCCGCTTCCGGATCGCCCGGTCGATCTCCGCGGCGCGTTCGGGGAAGACGTATCCGGCCGTTATCCGGTCCAGGGCCAGGGCGACGGTCTCTGCGTTGGTGGGCATGGACGAGGAGGATAGCTCCCGCGCGCCCGAACCTTCTCGTCCGCTTCCGACCGGCGACCGGCGGGCTCTCACTGCATGACGTCGAGGTGCGGGTGGTCGAACGAGGCCGGGCAGACGTAGACCTGGAGGGTGTAGCCCCGGCCGATCGACACCATCGGCGGGTTGTCGGGGCTGCCCGCCCCGGCCGGGCCGGACGGCTGCGCGCGGTCCTCCAGCGGGGTCCAGCTGTCGTCGCCCCGCTCTGCCGAGTCGACGGTGAGCAGCGGCCGGTACGGGGCCGCGCAGGTCGGGCAGCGCATCGGCCAGGGGTCGCGGAAGCTCCACGGGCCCCAGCCGCCGACCTTCCAGCCGGGGGCGACCGAGAGTTCGGACTGGTAGCGGGCGTCGTCGCCGGAGCTCTCCTCCCCCCAGGCGCGCAGGCGCCCGGCGAGCTCCTCCGGGAGTTCGAGCCGGGCCGGGTACTCGGTGACGGCCTCGGGGTGCAGGACGCAGGGCTCGGGGACGTAGTCGCCGAACGGGTCGACGTCCGCGGGCTCCGGCGGGTCGGTGAGCAACTCGCCGACGTCCGCGGCGTTCCGCCAGAACAGGCGGGTCGCGGGGACCGCCTCGTCGCCGTGGTCGAGGGGGCACCACAGCACCTGCAGCAGGTCCGTCCCGGCCGGGCCGGTGAGCCCCGGGACGTCGCGCAGGTGGAGCTGGGCGACCGGCAGCAGGGCGTTCGGCCCGGGGTGCGGCGGGTGCCCGGCCGTCAACTCGCCCAGGTGGGCCCGCTGTTCGGGGCTGAGCAGGTCCTCGTGCGGCTCGCGGGGCCGGAGCCGGGCGGCGGCGAGCAGCGCCCG
>NZ_JBHUWH010000335.1:0-8852 GCF_042670125.1 Kitasatospora sp. NPDC057198
GCCCGGGACGGCTACCCGCAGGCCGAGGCGACGAGTTCGCGGATGGTGCGGACGTCCTTGTTGCCCGCCAGGTAGCCGATGCCCCGGTGCAGGTGGATCGTCAACGCGCGGCTCAGCGCCTCGTCCGTCGGGGGCTCGCCGTCGAGTGCGCAGCGCTGCCGCAGCAGGGCGAGGTAGACGTCACCGTAAGTGCCCGCGAAGGTCTTCCAGGACATCTCGACGTTGGAGTCGGCGACGATCTCCTTGACGAGCGGCGTCGAAGGCTCGCGCAGGGAGAGGGCCAACGCCCAGCGGCACAGGACGTTCCAGTTCTTGATGCCGGTCGTGCGCTTCAGACTGACGAGCTGGTCGCGGGCGGGCTGGGACAGGCGGATGGTCTCAAGCGACATGCGCTGCTCCGGAGGTCCACCAGTAGCCCGGCCGGACCGAGGTGGTGAACGTGGTGTCGTCGTGTTCGAGGGTGTAGGTGTGGGCGATGGAGGGCATCAGGCGCTTCAGGAGCCGCTCGTCGATCTCCTCGTCGGTCGAGAGCAGCAGCACCTGGTGGCTCGCGCGCGGGAAGTAGCGGTCGACCAGGTGCTCGCGGTGGCGGCTGTCGAGGCGGCCGAGGGGGGTGTCGATGACGCTCGGGAGCCAGTTGCCGGCCACCCGGGCCAGACCCCAGACCAGGGAGACCGCGAGGAGCTGCCGTTCGCCCGCGCTCAGGCGACCGGGGTCGAGCGGCTCACCGTCGGCACCGATGAGGGTGAGCCGGTAGCGGTCGGTTTCGATGCGCAGGTCGCGGACCAGCCCGTTCTTGCGCATCAGCTTGGTGAAGCTGTCGAGGACCGCGACCTCCAGGCGGTTGATGTGCCGCTTGATCAGCGCCGCGCTGAAGGTGTCGAGCAAAGCGCGCTGGCGGTCGCAGTACGCGATCACGCGGGACACCTCGTCGGCCCGGACCAGGGTCTTCACCCGGGCCTCGTGGGCGCGCTCCAGCTTGGCGGTGAGGGCGTCGCGACGGTTCTTGACGGCGGTGTGCACCGCCTGCGCGCCGTCCAGATCGGCCTCCAGCATGTGCACCTTGCGCAGTGCCGCGGCCCGCTGGTCGATTCGGGTGGCGATCGCCTTCTCATCGGGCACGCCGGCCAACTGGCTCTCGAGCGCCTCGATCTCGTTCTGCTGCTCGGCGGCGCGCTCCAGCAGTTCGCGAGCGTGCTCCTGCTCGTGGGCGAGGACCTGTTCGAGGGCGGTCAGCTGGCTGTAGCCGTCCGAGGTGAGTTCAAGGATGCGCTCGGCGGACCCGACCTCCTCACGGTGCCTGCGGTCGTGCGCCAGGTGCTCGGTGAGCGCGCTCAGGTCGCCGGCCGAGAGCAGGCCGGCCAGCCGGTCGAGCACCTCCTGGTCACGGGCGGCGAGGACGTCGAGGACCTGGCCGGCCTCGGACGCCTGCTGTTCCACCGCGGCCTGCTTGCGGACGGTGGTGAGCTGCTCGCCGAGCAGCAGCAGCGGGAACGGTCCGGCCGCCAGGGCGACCAGGGCCTCGTTGGTGGCTGCGAAGGACTTGCCCAGTTCGGTGTGGCGGGTCTCCAGCTCGCGGCGACGGTCGAAGAGCTCGCCGCCGTCCTTCTGGAAGGAGTGCTCGGCGTCGTCGAGCGTGACCTTCGCCGCGTCGAGCTGGGAGCGCAGCATGGCGACCTGGGCGTGGGCCGCCTCGACCTCGTGCTGCACGGCCTCGTGCTCGGACTCGAGCTGGCGGATCTGCGCGATGCTCTCCTGCTCCTCGCCGGTCAACTTCTGCCGGCGCTGCAGAGCGAGCAGGTCGGTGCGCAGCTGCTGGACGGTGTTCACACCCAGGAGGGAGTGAATGGCGGACTCGACGACGGCCGAAGCGCGGTCGGGGTCGGCCAGCGATTCGATCTTCTCGCCGTCGAAGAAGAAGAGGGAGCCGATCTCCAGCGGGAGGATGTCCTCGACGTGGTCGGCCCAGCCCTCGCTGACGCCGCGGTCCCACTTCCCGTCGATGAAGACGGTGACGAGCTCACTGACGTTCTTACCGCTGACGGCCCACTTGCGGTACAGGTTGTAGACCCGCTCCGTGCCGTCGACGGTGATGGAGAACTCCAGCTCGATCTCCGAGCCGGTGGCGGGATCGGCCTGGCGGTTGATGCATTCGCGCAGGTAGGCGTCGTAGCTGCGGTTGCCGCGCCCGCTGCAGCGGGCGCGGGGCCCGTAGAGGGCGAGTTGCAGCGCGTCGAGCAGGGTGGTCTTGCCGCAGCCGTTCATGCCACCGATCAGGACGATCGGCCGGCCGGGCACGGTGGCGAGGTTCAGGGACTGCTCGCCCCGGTAGGCGCCGAAGTCGTGCAGTGTGAGGTTACGCAGGAGCATCGGCGTCCTCCTCCTCTTCGTCGGTGAGCGGCAGGTGCTCGGCGATCTGGTCGCGCAGCTTCTTCTTCTGCAGGGCGTAGGCGTGGGCGTCTTCCTTGTTCTCGAAGAAGCCGTTCTTGACGGTTCGCTCGAGAGCTTCGAACAGGCCGGACCGCCGGGTCATGGTGCGGAACTTCCGCTCCACCTCAAGGAGCTCCCGAGCGGTGCCGAAGAGCAGCTCGTCCCCCTCGCAGGCTTCCCGGAGCAGGTCCATCTCGTCGGCGCCCAGGGTCAGGTGCTCGTCCAGGGGGCGTCCGGGGAAGACCTCGCCGGTCGTCTCCTGGTAGATGCGGGGGAGGGAGTCCTCGACCTCGTGCTTCTCGAACACCCACTGGCGGCGGATCTCGTGGAGTTCCTCCATGGTGACCAGTTCGAGGTCGCGGACCTCTTCCGGGCCGTTCGCCCGCACCCAGGTCTGGGCCTCGAGCAGGTCCCGCAGCCAGGTCTCCCGGGCCTCCTGGGTGTAGGGGCCGTGGATGATGCGCTCGCCGAACAGCTGGACGCTGCCGTTCATCCGGCGGAAGTCCCGCAGCTTGTGCTCCTCCTCACCGGTCACGTCCAGCTTGTCCCGCAGCTCCATGAGGGGCGTCATCCACTTGCGCTCTTCGACGTTGTTCACCATGGCGACCATGGACTTGTCCTTCTCGACAAGCGTGCAGGTCCAGCAACCGAAACGGCTGTCCCCGCAGGAGGGGGTGGTGTTGTCGACGACGAGCGGGCACTCCTGGTCCTCGGAGGCGCTCATGTACATCGCCTTGAGCTCGGTGTTGGAGTGCCCCCAGGCGTTGGCGACCTGCTCCAGGAACACCCAGACCTCCTGGTTGCTCCAGTCCTCGATGGGGCTGTAGACCAGCGAGTTGGGCAGGTTGGCGTTGGGCGACAGGCGTTCCTGCACGCGCCGCTTCTCGTGCCGGGCCATGGCGCGGGCGCGGGCCTGGCTCTCCTGCTTGCGGATGCCGAGCACGAGGATCGCCTCACCGTGCCGGCGCACGACGCGTCGGATGAACGAGTTCGACGGGCGGATCTTCATCCGCTCGGTGCACCAGCGGAACTTCGGCCGGGGCGCCGGGTAGCCGCGCCCGATCAGATTGACCCAGAAGGTGTCCTTGAGCTCGGGCGTGAGCCGGTGCGGCTCGATCGGCAGCCCTTGCTCCGCGGCGGCGGCGCGCATGCTTTCCAGCGAACGCGTCACCCACAGCGCGACGACGGGGTTCTCCACGAGGGTGTCCGTGCTGATCACGTAGACCGGCTTGGTGCGCTGCTCGGCGGGGAGGTCCCGCAGCGCGGTCCAGACGAGCTGGAGCACCGCGGTGGAGTCCTTGCCTCCGCTGTAGCCGACCACCCAGGGGACCTCGTCCGCCGTGTACAGCTCCCGGATCTCCTGGGTGAGCTCGTCCACGACCTCCCGGATGGGCCGTCCCGCGAACAGCAGGCGGGCGTCGGCGGTGGGGGTACTCATGCGTCTCCTCGCTTGTAGGCGTCTTCCGCGCGCTGCTCGTCCGGGCTGAGCCGCATGCCCAGGGTCTGGCGCAGGTAGTTCACGGTCAGGACGACCTGGTTGTGGCTCTTGGAAACCCGGCCGCCGATGAGCGCCCGGCCCTCCCAGGCGGGATTGGCACGGGTCCAGTCGACCGAGGAGAGCTTCTTGAGCCGCTTCTGCCACGCCGAGGCGTTGGTCGAGTCGCGGAGCAGGGTGCTGCCGATGCGGCCGAGCGCGTGCAGCGCGATGCCGTGGCTGTGGATGTAGTCGTGGCGCACGTCCGGCGCGGTCATTTTCCGCTCACGCACCAGGCGCCACTCGGGGATGAGCGTGTCGACGAATTCCCAGTAGCCCTGTGCTAGCGCGGCCGCCTCGTCGCGTTCCAGCTCCAGGCCCTGGAGCAGTGCCTGGTTGGCCGAGTGCAGGGCGCTGAGGGTGAAGAGCTTGCGGGAGCGTGCGGAGAGGGTGCTGCTCTCCATCTCCACCTGCTGCTTGAAGACCGGGGACTTCAGCGCGAGGAGCCTGGTGAGCGTGGCGATGACGTCGCGCTGGTCGTAGAGGACCCCGATGGACCGGGAGGGGCGGACCGCGTGCCGGTTCAGGTCGGCGAACATCTGCTGGGAGCGGGCCAGGCCGGTGTCGTGGAAGAAGACCACGGCGATGGTCTCGTCACCCAGGTCGGGGTTCTCCCGCAACGCCATCTCCACGGCGGCCCGCCGGTGCTGGCCGTCGTTGATCAGGAACTTGGCGGCCATGGGTACGCGGATCTGGCCGGCGCGCATGCCCGGACCCTGACCGGCGACGCTCTCGAAGACGATGTCACCGTCGATGGAGGCGGTCAGTGCGCTGAAGACGTAGTCGTCCGGGTTGTCGAGGATGTAACGCATGAGGGCGGGGATCCGCGCCTTGTTGAGGACGCGCTGGGCGCGGACCTCCGGGGCGATCTCCTCGTCGTCGAAGAGGAAGATCTTGGGGATCAACCGCAACGGGCACATCGAGACGAAGAACTCCCGTCCCGCCTGCACCCCCCGGATCGCGGGGAAGACGTACTCGAAACCGATCGACGTCGCCTCCCCCGCCACAGGCGCCACTCTCTGATCAGTCACAGCGGTATCGTATAGAGCCCTGTACGTTATTTCAAAGACGTACCGGATTGGATTCCTGGCGGGGAGAATGACGATGACAGCCACGTACCTGGATGCCGCTGCCACCACGCGGGTGGACCCGCGTGTTGCCGAGGTCGTGCTCCACTGGATGACCGAGGAGTTCGGCAACGCCGGTAGTCGCACCCACGAGTACGGGGCGCGGGCGAAGAAGGCGGTCCAGCGGGCGCGGGAGCAGATCGCCACCCAACTCGGCGCGAGCGCAGGCGAACTGATCTTCACCAGCGGGGCGACGGAGAGCAACAATATCGCGTTGCTCGGACTGGCCCCGCACGGTGAGAAGACCGGCAGGCGGCACATCGTCTCCTCGGCGATCGAGCACAAGGCGGTGCTCGAGCCGTTGGAGGAGCTGGAGCGCCGGGGCTTCGAGGTGGAGCTGGTGGCACCGGACGAGCACGGGCTGGTCAGTGCGGAATCGGTGCTGGAACGGGTGCGCCCCGACACCCTGCTCGTCTCGCTGATGCACGTGAACAACGAGACCGGGGTGGTCCAACCCGTTGCCGAGCTCGCCCGGGCGCTGCGGGAGACGCCCACCTACTTCCACGTCGATGCCGCGCAGGGCTTTGCCAAGCTCCCCGAGGACCTCACCTCGCCCATCGACTTGGTCAGCATCAGCGGCCACAAGATCGGCGCTCCGAAGGGGGTCGGTGCCCTGCTGACTCGCCGACGGCGCTGGGACAGCATTCCGCTGCAGCCGCTGATGTTCGGCGGCGGCCAGGAGCGGGGCCTGCGGCCGGGCACCCTGCCGGTGCCGCTCATCATGGGCCTGGCCAAGGCGGAGGAACTCTTCCGTCAGGAGCACCGGCAGTGGCGGTCGGGCGCGGAGGCGTTCCGGGAGGAGCTGATCTCGGCACTGGCCTCCACGCAGTACCGGGTCAACGGGGACGCCGCGCACACGGTGCCGCACATCCTCAACCTCACCTTCGAGGGGGTCAGCTCGGAGGCGTTGATCGTGCGCCTCCAGCAGGTGGCCGCCGTCGCCACCGGCTCGGCGTGCACCAGCGCCTCGTACACGCCCAGTCACGTGCTGCAGGCGATGGGCATGTCGCACGAGCAGGCGGCCAACGGGCTGCGGCTGTCCTGGTCCCCCGCCCAGGTCGAGGGGTTCGACCCGGAGTGGTTGATCGAGGCGGTCAAGCAGTTCCAGGCATAACCGCGGCGGGGCGGCGCACCAGCCGGTGCCCTCGGAGGAGCCGGCCGCAGCGGACGAGTTCCGCCTCCCAGCCCAGTTCCGTACCGATCAGGTGCGGCCGGTCGTAGAGCCCGGCGCGGACCTCCGCTTCGGTCAGCCTGCGGTACTTGGCCGCGTCGGGGTCGTCCGGCGCCAGGAACTCCTGCTTGCGGTGCAGCAGTGGCCGGTCACCCGACGCCGCGTGGGAGAGGTGCGTGGTCTCCAGGGTCCGCATCTCCACCGAGTAGGAGGTGTGCAGTCGGGGGTGCGGGTCGCTGTCGAAGTCCGGGTAGTCCAGCCAGCCGGCGGATCGGCCCTGGTGCAGGAGTTTGAGCACCGTCCAGGACTCGGGCCGGCCGGCGGCGATGGCGGCGCAGTGCTCGTACAGGCGGAGCACCGTGGGCAGGCGTTCGACGGCACGGCGGTGCACGTACAGGGCGGTGGGGGTGAGCTTGCCGACTTGTGAGGCACGCATCGCGTCGCGCACGTAAGCGTCGTCGCGGAGTTTGAGGAGCAGGCGGTCCGCACGTTTGCACGCCTCCAGGTAGGAGGAGAAGCAGGAGCGGACGTCGAGTTGCACCGGCAGGGGCAGACCGCCGAAGGGGCCGCGTCCGTGGAAGAGCTCTACGGCCAGGAACAGCAGTGTGTTGAGCGTCGTGCGCCGCGCCCCCTCCGAGACTTTCACGGGGTCGGCGGAGCGCCGTACCAGCCGCTGGAGCTCACTGGCCGGTAGGGCGCCGAGCAGCTCGGACAGGGGCGCCGGCATCTCCTCCAGCCGCGGCTGTCGCCCGCGACGCTCGGTGAAGTCGACGACCGAGGCGATCGCGCTGGTAGTGCTGTCCGAAGCGAGCCAGTCGGCGTCCGGAACGATCTTGCGCGCCAGCAGTGCGATCCGGGCGGTATCGTCCCGGAAGGCATAGACCACGCCGGGCGCTGCGGAGACGCAGCGGACCCCTGTCACCTCCTGGACGAGGTCCCGCAACTCACGGGTCTCGAAGAGGTGTTGGAAGGTCTTTCGGCTGGTCACCACCCCGTCCGCGAATTGGTCCCCGGTGACCTTCCCCCGTTCCCAGACCAGGCGGGTGGAGACCACGAGCACGCTTCTGGCCAGTTCCCACGCGCGTGACAGGGTCTCGCGCCGTTCCACGGGGTCCTCGATCACGTTCAGTACGTAGGTGACCAGGACGGCGTCCGCGCGTTCCGGTGCGGAGTCGGGAAAGTAGTACGGATCCCAGCCGGTGGCGGCGAAGTCCATCCTGCGCAGCAGGCGCACGTCTCCGCCGCGCCCGCAGCCGTAGTCCAGGACTGTCGAATCGGGTCTGATCTGCTGGTCCACCAATGCTTGGCGGGCGGGCATCGACAGACCTGACCTGGATATGGCAGTGAGTCGACGCTCGATCTGCCGCGATCCCGGCATGTGCCCACCTCAACCTGTTGCCTTCACGGGGTTGGCGGCCAGTCTTCCAGTACTGCTCGGAGCCATCGAAATCGAGCTGCCCCGGAACGGGGCCGGGACCGTGGTGGCCGCCGGGCCCCGTCCGAGGCATCGGGTCGCGTGCTAGTGCCGCGTCAGCACCTGGCGGCGGGCCGGTTGCGGACCACCAGGTCGGTGGTGCCGGTGGTGCCGTCGAGCCGCAGGACGCGCTTGCCGGTGTCGGCGGCGGGGTGGACCTGGTCGCCGCGGTTGCAGGAGAGGCGCTGGGCGCCGCCCTTGCCGTCGGCGGGGAACCGGTGGAGCTTGGGGAGGGTGGTGTGGGACCAGCTGGTGGCCGGGGGAGGTTCAGCCCGGTGACGGTGACGGTGACGGTGACGGTGTCGTCGGAGGCGGTGAGGGAGTAGGCGTAGAGCGAGGCGGGCCCGTCCTCGGGGAGGAGGGCGGCGGGGTGGTCGCCGTCGAGGTCGGCGCGCTCCACGGACGCCTTGCCGCCGTCCTGGGCGTTCACGTCGCGGATCCACACGACGCCGTCGGCGGTGAGCGCGGTCTGGCCGACGCCCACGGTGGCGGTCGGGTCGCCGGGCAGCAGGACGGTGCCGCCGGTGGCCAGGTCGTACACCTCGGCGCCGAGCTCGAAGCCGGTGGGGTCGCTCCACATCTTGGCGTAGGCGATCCTGCCGTCGCGCAGCGAGGCGAAGGCGGTGGCCAGCTCGTGCCGGCCGTTGTCGACCATGCCGGTGGCGCCGGTGGCGCCGGTGGCGCCGGTGCGCAGGTTGACGAAGGTGACGTGCTGGAGGCCGGTGTACGGGTCGATCACCGTGTAGGCGGCGTAGTCGCCCGGCGGTGCTCCCGGCGGTGCTCCGACCGTCTCGAACGGGGGGCCGGAGGGTGGACCGCGGGCCGCGCCCGGTGCCCCGAGCGGTGTCCCGGGCGGTGTCTCGAACACCGTCCCGGATGGTGGACCGGAGGGTGGAGCGGGTGCCGCGCCCGGTGCCCTGCCGCCGGGGGCGGCCGAAGCCGCCGGGCCGCTGACCTGCGGAAGCGCCGCTCCCACCGCCGGGGCCGGTAACGCCCGAGTAACACCGGCTGCCTAGAGTCCTCGACAAGTGCTGCGGGGCCCGGGAGGAGGAACCGGCGTCCCCAGCGGTGCCGCTCATCCTCGGGCGCGCCGGCCGCGGACCCCCCGGTCCCCGG
>NZ_JBHUWH010000336.1:0-8821 GCF_042670125.1 Kitasatospora sp. NPDC057198
GCGCTGAGGCCCGCCGGGGCCGGTCGGCTCCGGACTCTGCCGGGCCGACCGGCACCGGGCTCTGCGGGGCCGGTCGGTTCCGGGCTCTGCGGGGCCGGTCGGTTCCGGGCCTCCGCTCGTATTCCGCTCGACTCCCGCTCGATTCCCGCTGGAACCCTCCTCGATTTCCCGGGGTTCACTCTCCAGGGTGAATCCCTTCGATCGGCCGGGTCGTCGCACGCCCTGGACGCCCGGTCGATCGGGCCTTCTTCCTGCCATGACGGGGCTTTCAACGGCTGGGAGAAACGGTTCTTTACTGACGCCCCGTCAGGCATCCCGCTTCGAATGGAATCCGTGCGCGGTTCGAAAAAACCCGTGCACACGATCGACCGCTCTGATGTGATGCCGCCTGATCGACCTCGACGGAAACGGAAGAGGAAGCACCGCACCCTTTGGACGGCACGATGCACGAAACGCACCACACCCCCGGCTCCGGCCCGGAGGTGGTCCTGACCCGGCTCGAAACCTATTACGACGCGGTCCCCCGGTTCTCCGCGACGACCGAGGAGCACGGCCCCTTCACCCTGTTCGTCCGCACCGGGCAGGGCTGGCACTACTACGGCCGGCCCGCGCTGGGCGGCCCGGGAGTCTTCACCGCCGAGGACGTCGAACGGGTCCGGGCCAGACAGCGCGAGCTGGGCGCACCCGAGAGCTTCGAATGGGTGCACGAGACCACACCGGGCCTGCGCGCCGCGGTCGAGGCCGCCGGGCTGGAGGTGCACGAGCACCCGCTGCTGGTGCTCGACCTCGACACCCCGCCGGCCGACGCCTCCGACGCCCCCGCTCCGGCCGACGCCCCCGCCGAGGCGGACGGCACCCCCGAGGTGCGGGTGGTCGCCCCCGGCGACCCGCTGCTGGCGGCCGCCGTCATGCTGCCGCACCTGGCCTTCGCCGAGGCCGGCACCCAGATCGGCGCGGCCGGGCCCGAGCAGCTCGCCGAGGCGGTGAAGGCCCCCGACGCGGAGGCGGCGGTGGCCCGGATGACCGACCGAATAGCCGCCGGGCGCACGGTCCTGGTCGCGGCCCTCGGCCCGGACGGGGAGCCGGTCGCCTCCGGCTGCCACCAGCCGGTCGGCGAGGTCAGCGAGGTCGTCGCGGTGGCCACCCTGCCGGCCCTGCGCCGGCAGGGCCTGGCCCGCCTCGTCACCTCGCGGCTGGTCGAGCACGCCCGCTCCTCCGGGGTGCGGACGGTGTTCCTCTCCGCCAGCGACGACGCCGTGGCGCGGATCTACGAGGGCGTCGGGTTCCGGCGAATAGCCACCGCCCTGATCGCCGAGCCGCCCTCCGCGGCCTGACCGCCGCCGGTCCGCGGGCCGCGCCCCGCCGCGCCCACCCGGTCGCCCCGGTCCCGGGGGCGACCGGGTGCCGGGGCGCCGGGTGGCGCCGAGGCCGCCGGGGTGCGGCGCGGGGTCAGGAGAAGAGCGCGGAACGGAGCTTGAGCCGGTCGGAGGCGCGACCGCCGGGGCGGAGGCTGTAGTAGTCCCCGTCGCAGTCGGGGCCGGTGAACATGGTGACGGTCGACCCGGTGAAGTTCTGCGGGGCGAAGGCGGGTGCCGTGGTGTCGGGGTCGGCGACCTCGGGCAGGGTCACGCAGACCCGGCTGTCCGGCTCGACGAGGACACCGGCCGCGCGGTTCCCGAAGTCGTCGTAGTAGGTGTAGCGGAACTCGCCGACGGCCGCACCGGCTGGGCTGGGCAGGGCGAGCAGCAGGGCGATCGAGGCAGCGGCGGCGGCAACCGTCTGACGCAGGTGCATGAGGTGGAACGGCCTTCCGGTCGAGGTTGGACAGGGCGGGGCGCCCGGCCCGGCACGCACCACCGTAGGAGCGGTGCCCGTCGGCGAAACGGTTCTGCCGGTGCACCTCGCGTGTCGTCCGGGCCCTCCCGTTCCGCTCCTCCGTCCTCCGCTCCGCACAGGGCGCGCGCCATGGTGGCGGCGCGCGGCCCGCGGCGGCAGCCGGCCGGTGCCGCGCGCGGGACGGCAGGGCGTCAACAGGAGGGAACGGCAATGGACATGGAGGTGGTAGAGCGCGCGTTCGGGTGTTAGAACCGGCGTCCAGCGGGCACATGTGTTGCTACCTGGGAGCAGGGTCGCGTCGGCGGGGAAGGCCGGGGCGTACCTGCCTGCGGCGCGGAGGTGGTTTATGGACGGACCCGCACTCTCCCCGCGTGAGCTACTGATCCTCCAGCAGATCGAGGCCGAGCTGGGGAGCGATCAGGAGCTGGAGCGCGAGCTGCGCACGATGCGGACGGCGAGGATCGCCCGGCTACGACGGACACTGGTGGCCCGGCCGTGGATCGTGGTCGCGGTGATCTCCTGTTGTCTGGCCGTCTCGTTCGGATTGTTGGCGATGGCGGTAGCACTGGACGAACCGGCCCTGCTGCTGGGCGTGGTGATCAGTTGGGCCGTCGTACTGGTGGTGTTGGTGGTGGTGGCGGCACACCTGCACCGTCGCGGGCGGATCAGGTAGCCACCCGGTCGGCGGGCCGCCGTCACCGGGCGGTCCGCGCCTCCGCTCCGGGGCCTGGCGGGCTCCTGGCGGGGCCCCGGTGGAGGCCCGGCGGAGCGTCGGGCCGGAGCCGGCGGACGGAGAGGTGTGGGGCAGGGGCAGGGGCAGGAAGCGGCACGACGGCGCGGAGACAGCGGGTGCGGAGACAGCGGACCTGGAAACGGCGGACCTGGAAACGGCGGGTGCGGGAACGGAGTTCGGGATCAGACTCCGGGCAGGCCGGTCTCCAGGTCGTCCAGGGCGTGCGAACAGATGCAGTCGCGGGCGGCGGGCAGCGACTCCAGGGCCTTGAACAGGACCGTGCGCAGGCGGTCGACGTTGCGGGCGAAGACCTCGAGCACCTCGGCGTGGGTGACGCCCTCGCCGCTCTCCACGCCCGCGTCCAGGTCCGTCACCAGGGCCAACGAGGTGTAGCAGAGCCCGAGCTCCCGGGCCAGGACGGCCTCCGGGTGGCCGGTCATGCCGACCACCGACCAGCCGTTGGCGGTGAACCAGCGCGACTCCGCCCGGGTGGAGAAGCGCGGGCCCTCGATCACCACCAGGGTGCCGCCGTCCACCGGCTCCCAGGCCAGGTCACGGGCCGCGGCCAGGGCGGCGGCCCGGCCGTCCGGGCAGTAGGGGTCGGCCATCGAGACGTGCACCACCTCGGGCACCGACCCGTCCGGCAGGATCCGCCCGTCGTAGTACGTCTGCACCCGCCCCGAGGTGCGGTCCACGAACTGGTCCGGCACCAGCAGCGTCCCCGGCCCGTACTCGGGACGCAGACCCCCCACCGCGCACGGGCCGAGCACCTGGCGCACCCCCAGCGCGTGCAGCGCCCACAGGTTGGCCCGGTAGTTGATCCGGTGCGGCGGCAGCCGGTGCCCCCGACCGTGCCGGGGCAGGAACGCCACCCGCCGACCCGCCACCCCGCCGACGAACAGCGCGTCCGACGGCGGTCCGTACGGGGTCTCCACGTGCACCTCGGTGACCTCATCGAGCAGCGCGTACAGGCCGGAACCGCCGATCACGCCGATCTCGGCGCTCGGGGTGCCGTCGGTGCGGGGCGGGTGGACGTCGGCCATGGCTCTCCCTCGGCTCTGGCGGTCGGTCGCGGTCCCGGTGCCCGGTCCGGACGGGCTGTCGGCCTGTCGGGCTGGGGGCTGGTGGATCGGGTCCGCGGTGCACCGGTCCGGCGCGTGGACGGACCGGTCCGGCCGCGCGCCGAGGGCACGCCCCCACCTTACGAGCAGTCAGCTCCGGTGGTGTGCACCGGTGGTCGCGGTGCGCCCCGACCGCTCCCCGCCCACCGCCCGGGGCGGGCCCGCCCTCCCGGGCCGTCCAGTGGGCATCCGGTGGCCGTCCGGTGGCCGTCCGGTCGGGTCGGCGGGCGGTGGGGTCCGCGTACAGTGGCAGCTCCGGCCGGGTGGGCCCGGGGCGGCGGGTGCGTGCCGGCCGTCGCGGGCGGGCGCGGGTGGATGCGGACGACTACGGCAGGGGACGGCGCGATGGGCGGTCGGGTGGCGGTGCACTCGGAGGGTGCGGTGGCGGGGGCGCACCGGCCGCTGGTCTGGCGGGCCCTGCCGCCCTCGCCGGACGCGGCGGTGCTGGTGCTGCACGGCGGCCGGGAGTTCGGGGCGCAGGCGCCGCCGGTGCTGAACCTGCCGGGGCTGCGGATGCGGCCGTTCGCGCGGGCGGTGCAACGCGGTGCGAGTGCCGACGCCCGCCGGTCGCTGGCGGTGGGCACGGTGCGCTACCGGTGCCGGGGGTGGAACGGTGACCGGGCGGACGCGGCACGTGACGCGGAGGCGGCGCTGTCCGACCTGGCCGAGCAGCTGGGGCCGGTGCCGACGGTGCTGATCGGGCACTCGATGGGCGGCCGGGCGGCGCTGCGGGCGGCGGCCCACCCGTGCGTACGGGGCGTGGTCGCGCTGGCGCCGTGGTGCCCCCGGGATGAGCCGACCGAGCACCTGCGGGGCCGCTCGGTGCTGATGCTGCACGGCGACCGGGACAGGGTGACCCCGCCCGGCGACACCGACCTGTTCGCGCTGCGGGCCCGCGACCACGGCGCGCGGGTGGCCGGCTACCGGGTGCTGGGCAGTGGTCACACCCTGATGCGGCGGGCCGGTGACTGGCACCGCGCCGCCGCCGACCTGGCCCTGGCCCTGCTGGGCCTGGGCGTGCTGCCGGAGGAGGTCGGCGCCGCCCTGGCCCTGCGCGGCCAGAGCCAGGAGGGCCTGCGCATCCCGCTCAGCGACCGCCGCTGACCGACGGCACCCCCGCACACCGCCCCGCCCGCGAGCGGACGGCGGGCACATCGGAGGGCGGCTGGCGCACCGGAGGACGGCGGGCGGGGGCGCGGGACCGGGCACGGCAGGCGGGGGCGGAGGAGAGGCAGCGAAGGGCGGCAGGCGGCAGCCACACGAGCGGCGGGCGGCGGGCGGGTGACCGTCTGGTGACAGCTGGTGCGGATTGGGCTTCCGGCTCGCCCCGGGCGGGCAGGGGGCGCACACTCCGGTGGAGGGAGACGTCCGCCAATCGACTGAGGGAGGACCCGCCCATGGGGATCAGCCTGACCACTGATCGGCTCGTCGTCCGGGACTGGACGCCGGACGACGCCGAGGACGCGCTGGCCGTGTACGGCTCCACGGATGTCGCCCGCTGGCTGACGCCCGTGATGGCCCGGGTCTCCGATGCCGAGGCGATGCGTTCGGTGCTGGAGCGCTGGGGGCGGGAACAGGCGGAACTGCTGCCGCCGCGCGGGCGGTGGGCGGTGGAGCGCCGCGAGGACGGGAGGGTGATCGGTGGCCTGGGCATCCGTCCGCTGCCGCCCTACGACGAGGATCTGGAGATCACCTGGCAGCTCTCTCCGCAGGCGTGGGGCCAGGGCTACGCGACGGAGGCGGGCCTGACGCTGCTGCGCTGGGTGTTCACCCAGGACATCGAGGAGGTCTTCGCGGTGGCCCGGCCCAAGAACGACCGGGCGCACGCGGTGGCGAAGCGGCTGGGGATGCGCTGGGTCGGCGAGACCACCAAGTACTACGACCTGAACCTCCAGGTGTACCGGATCCGCCCGGCCGACCTGCCGGACGACCGGCCCTGATCTCCCGCTGCCCGTCACCCGGCCCCGGTCCCGGCGGCCGGGGCAGTGGCGCGCGCCGAAGTGGGCGGCGGGTCGGCGTGGACGCCTGCTCCCGAGCGGTCCGGAACGGACGGGGCGCGGCTTCCCGTCCCGGCCAGGATTCGGCGCCGGGGCTCCGGGCGATGGCGGGCGTTGACGGAGCGGTAGCAGGGAGGTGCGCTCGGCGAACGGCCCGAGCAGCGCGGTGGCGTCCCGGAGCAGGTCGCGGTGGAGCGGCAGCGCCCGCTGGCCGACGCCGATGCCGACGTCGACGCCGGCGGGCGAGCCGGGTGAACGCTTCGATCGCCCGGCCGCGGCGGGGTGCGGCGGGGTGCGGCCGGAGCGCCTGCCGGTAGCGGGCCGCCGGCGCGTCGGGGTGCCGTTCGCCGTGCTGTTCGGCGAGGTCGGCGGCGGCGGTCCGTCAGGCGTCCGCGACCGCCTCGTACTGTCCGTCGCGGCCGAGCAGGCCGGTGGGTTGGGCGTGCGCCTCGTGGTGCTGCGGGTCGCCGGGGGCGAGGGCGGTGCGGTGGACGGGTTCGACGTGCCGGCGGAACGCCTCGGGGGTGTCGGGGCCGAGCGTCCGGGCGGCGTGGACGGCCAGTTCGGCGAGCAGGGCGGCGGCCTGCTCGGGCCGGCCGGCCTCGCCGACGCGGGTGGCGTGGGCGAACCGCAGGTCGAGCGTGTCGGGGTGGTCGGGGCCGTACAGCTCCCGTGCGACGGGGAGTAGTTCGGCGAGGGCGTCGCGGGCGGGGCCGGGCCGGAGCTGTTCGGCGGCGGCCCGGCGGGCGGTCAGGTCGAGCAGCTCCGGGTACCGGTCGACCGTCGGGTGCAGGTGGACCGGCCCGGCGTCCCCGGGTGCGGGCAGCTCGGCCGCGTACCGGGCGGTGAGGGCGAGGGCGGCGGGCGGCAGCCAGGGTTCGGAGCGGTCCTCGGGGCCGAGCAGGACGAGCAGTTGGCGGGGTGTCGGGCGCAGCGCCGGATCGGGGTCGAGGCAGCGGGCGAGGGCGGGCAGCAGCGCCTCGGGGACGTCGGCGAGGTCGGGACGCCCCTCGGTGGTGCGCCGCCGGACGGCCCGCTCCTGTTCCGGCCCGGGGGCGCCCACCGCCACCGCCGCTGCTCCCGCTCCCGTGCTTCCCGGCCGGGGGTGGCCCGTCCAGGGGTGGCGGCCCTGGGCGGCGGTGGCGAGCAGCGCGCCGAGCGCGAACACGTCGCCGGGCGGGCCGGTTTCGGCGGGCCGTTCGATCTGCTCGGGCGACGCGTACCCGAGGGGGCCGTAGCGGTGGGGGCCGGAGCCGTCGTCCGGGCCCGGGGGCGTCCAGAGGCCGAAGCCGGCCAGTCGCGGGCCGTGCGCGGTGATGAGCACCCGGCCGGGTTCGAGGCCGCCGTGGACCAGTCCGGCCCGGTGTCCGGCGGCCAGGGCCGCGGCGAGGCCGGCGCCCAGGCGGCGGACGGTGGCGACGGGCAGCGGGCCGGTGGCGCGCAGCAGTTCGGCGAGGTTCGGCGCGGGGACGTGCGCGGTGGCCAGCCAGGGCCGTTCGGCGTCGGGGCCGGCGTCCAGCACGGGGACGGTCCAGGGTCCGCGGATCCGCCGGGCGTCCCGGGCCTGTCGGGCGAAGCGGCGGCGGGCGGCGGCGTCCCGGGCCGCCGCGGGGTGCGCCTCCTCGAGGATCACCAGCAGCCCGTCGGCGGCGCGGCACAACCGGGCCGCTCCGGCACCGCGAACGGCACCGCGACCGTCGCCGCCGCCCCCGCCACTACCGCCCTCGCCGCCGCCCCCGGCACCGGGTGCGCGCAGCACCCGGTACGGTCCGGTCTCCCCCATGTCCGGGTCCTCCCCCGTCGTCTTCCAGGACGACGGGAGGGACGAGCAGCGGCCGGGGCGGGGTTCCCGACCTGGGGTTATTTCTCGGCGGGCAGCTCGTACACGTGCCCGGGGGTGGCGATCGAGGTGATCGCCTCGGCGAACAGGGTGGAGGGTTCGCTGCCCTCGTGGACGATGTCGGTGTTCAGCAGGATCACCAGGGTGGCGTCCTGCTCGGGCAGGTAGACGGTGACGCTCTCGTAGCCGGGCAGGGAGCCGTTGTGGCCGACCCAGCCGCCGACCCGGAACAGGCCGAGTCCGTAGCCGGCGCCGTCGCCGAAGCCGGGGACGGGCAGGAACTTCTCCCGTTCGGCCTGGGTGGCGGGGCTGAGCAGGGTGCCGGTGGCCAGGGTCTTCGCCCAGCGGCGCAGGTCGTGCAGGTCGGAGATCATCGCGCCGGCCGCCCAGCCCCAGGAGGGGTTCCAGTGGGTGGCGTCGGCGGTGGAGCCGTCCAACGTCTGGTCGGTGTAGCCGTGCGCGTAGGGGCGGGGCAGTTCGGCGGCGCGCGGGAAGAGGGTGTGGTTCAGGTGGGCGGGCTCGGTGATGTTGCGGTGGACGAAGTCGCGCAGCGGCATCCGGCCGAGCTTCTCGACCAGCAGGCCGAGCAGGACGGTGTTGGTGTTCGAGTACTGGTAGTCGGTGCCGGGCGGGAACACGTTGGCGTGCTTGAACGCGTACGAGAGCAACTCCTGCGGGGTGAAGGGCCGGTTCGGGTCGCTGAGCAGGGCGTGCACGAAGTCGTCGTCGAAGGTGTAGGAGTACAGGCCGCTGCGCATCTCGGCGAGTTGGCGGATCGTGATGTGCTCGCCGTCGGGGACGCCGTCGAGGTACTTGCTGATCGGGTCGTCGAGGCCGACCAGGCCGCGGTCGACGAGTTCGAGCACGGCGGTGACGGTGAAGGTCTTGGTCTCGCTGCCGATCCGCATGTTCAGCCGGGGCGTCATCGGCTGCCCGGTGGCCTTGTCGGCGACGCCGTCCGCGTGGACGTAGGTGCCGCGTCCGGGCAGCCACAGTCCGACGATCACACCGGGGGTGCCGGTGCGTTCCCGCACGTCGGCGATCGCCGCGTCCAGCCGGGCCGCGAGCGCCGGGTCGAGCGGGCAGTCCTCGTCCGCCTGCTGGTGCACGGGGCGGTGCGCCGGCTGCAGGGCCGGGCGGGCGAACGGGGCGCCGGAGTCGGCGGCGGCCGGGACGGCGGGGGCGAGGGCGCTCAGGGCGAGCAGGGCGACGGCGAGTCGCCGGGCGCGGGGACGGCGCATGACGGGCATCTCTTCCGGGAGAGGGGGTGGACCTGTTCCGCACAGGTCACCAC
>NZ_JBHUWH010000337.1:0-8785 GCF_042670125.1 Kitasatospora sp. NPDC057198
GTATCGTTCCTGCGGTCGCGGAGCGGCCGGCTCAGCCGATCAGCCACTGCTCCTGGGCCACCGCGCCGACCTCGGTGCAGGCGTCGGTCAGCACGTCCAGCACCCGCAGCGGGTCCGGCAGCGGCTGCTCGGGGCCGCGCAGCCAGCGCACCTCGGAGCCGTCCGGCAGCGCGGCCGGCGGCACGAGGGTGTACGAGCCGCGGCAGTGCCAGCGCAGGCCGGGGTGCTCGGAGACGGTGTCGGGGGTGGAGTCCAGCGCGCTGGTCCACCACTCGTCCTCGTCCTGCGGGGTGCCGCGGGTCGCGGTGAAGAACAGGTAGCGGTCGCCGCCGACCGCGGCCACCGGGCCGACCGCGCCGAGCGCCTCCAGCCGCTCCAGGGCCAGCACGCCGGCCTCGGCCGGCACGTCCAGCACGTCGTGCGCGCGGCCGGTGGCGGTGACGAAGTTCGCCTCCGGGTCCCGGGCGAGCCAGCGCTCCAACTGCTCGGCGTCGGTGGTGGCCTGGGACTGCCAGGCGAAGGACAGCGGGTGCTGGGCCGGGGCCGGACAGCCGACCCGGTCGCACGAGCACCGGTGCCCGGCCGGGTGCGCCGCGGGCGCCACCGGGAACCCCGCCCGGGCCGCCCCCAGCAGCAGGTCCAGCCGCGCGGCCGCGTCCCCTCCGCCGGCCTCCCGGCGTTCCCGCCGCTCCCGCCGCCACCAGGAGGTCCACCTGCCGCTGGCTTCCATCTGGCCCCTTCCGCACGCACCTGCCTGAGCTGCCGTGCCAGGTACGGCACGGCCACCGACGCAACAACCGACGCCAACGCACGGAGCGGCTCACCGCTTCCCGAGGGGTGCACCGCGCGCGGGGGCGTCCTGCCGTCGACCGGCGCCGGGGTCACCGGGCCGCCGACGTCCGGGGTCGGGTACGGGGCGCGACGGTCGCGCCCGGCGGGCGGGCGCACCTCGGCGCACCCCACCCGACCCGTACGGGCCCGCGGACCCGGGTGGACCCCGGGGGCGTACGTAGCAGGATAAGGCTCCCGGAGCCCTCCGGATGACCGGGGGCGGTGCCGCCCCCGTCACACCCGCTCCACACCCCCGCTCCGGAACGGACACACCCGGCCGACCGGGGCCGGCCGGGCCGCGCCTACCCTGGACGGGTGAAGAGCGCCGACACCGAGTTCGTCGGGGGGCCGCTGGACGGTCGCGTCCTGCCGGTCCTGCTGGGCATGACGCACAGCGTCCCCAAGGTCTACCGGGTGCCCGTCCCCGCGCACGGGGACGTCCCGGCGACCGTCCTGGTCTACCGCCGCGCCAAGGAGTACGACGCCAAGGGGCGCTACCGCTGGCGCTACGAGTACGACGCCGACGCCTGACGGCGGCGCCCGAGGGCGGGGCCCCGCGCGGGCTCAGTCCTCCTCGGCCAGGATCAGGTACAGCTTCTTCTTGGTCTCGGCCAGCACCGCGAGGCCCTTGGCCCGCTGCTCCTCGGTGCCGGTCATCATGACCTGCCGCACCGCGTGGTCCACCGCCGCGAGCGCGGCGCCGACCTCCTGCACGGCCTCCCAGTCGTCCCGCCGGCCAGCCTCGTCCCACGGGGACGCCCCGGCCTGCTCGGCCTCGGCCCGGCCCGGCCCGGTCAGCTCGAACAGCTTCTTGCCGGACTCCTCGTTGGCCTTGACCAGCCCCTCCTCCTCGAGCAGCTGGAGCGTCGGGTAGACCGACCCGGGGCTGGGCCGCCAGACCCCGCCGGTGCGCTCGCCGATCTCGGTGATCATCTCGTAGCCGTGCATCGGGCGCTCCAGCAGCAGCGCGAGCAGCGAGGCCCGCACGTCCCCCCGCCTGGCCCGCCCGCCGCGCCGCCCGCCCCCGTGCCCGCGCGGGCCGTGCCCGCCGAACCCGCGGCCGCCGCCCGGCCCGAACCCGGGCCCGAACGGCGGCCCCGGCCGCCCCGGCGCCCCGAACGGCCCGAACGCCGCCCGGCCCCCGAACTCCTCGAACCCCTCGGCCCCTTCGCCCGGCCGCCCCGGGCCGCCGGCCCAGCGACGCCGGCCTTCTCCGTGGAAACGCTTGTCGTGCCGCATGACGCACACCTGTCTTCCGTGAGGAACGGACGCTCCGCCTACCGAAGCATCTCGATACCTCGACGATATATCGCTAACTATCGGAAGACAACCCCGTTCCGTACGGCGGCACACAGCAGCGGCCCTGCGCCCCGACCGGAACCGCGGTGCGGTCGCGGGTCCACCAGGCCCGGGGCGCCTTCAGCACGTCGCCCTCGCGGGGCAGTCGCACGACGGGACCGAACTCCGGGCGGGGTGCCTTCGCGCCGCCGGCACCGCCCACTTGCTGTGCCGGCTCCGCCCACCGCCCAGCGCCTACCGCGCGGCGGCCGGGGATTCGGGGCGCGGGCTGATCGGGGTGAACACACCGAGGCGGTCCTCGATCTCCTGGGCGGCGGCCAGGCACAGGTCCTCCCGGAACGCGCGCCCGATGACCTGTACGCCGGACGGCAGTCCGTCGCCGACTCCGGTCGGCACCGCGACCGCGGGTACGCCCACGAAGCTGGTCACCGTGCACAGGCGCATGCCCATGGCGACCCGCTCCCGCCCCGCTTCGTCGCGTGACTCCAGCCCCGGCTCGACGGGCGGCTCGGTGAACACCGGGCCGAGCAGCAGCGGGTGTTCGTCGAGGAATTCCGCCCACGAGCGGCGGATGCCGAGCCAGGTCCCCATCAGCTTCGTGAGCTCGGCGGCGTTCGCGGGGGGAGTCTTCTCCATGGCCATCCGGATGAAGCGGTCTCCGCCCTCGCCGAGCAGTTTCCGCACCACCGGCCAGGTCGGCGCGAATTCGGTCACGGTGATCCGGCCGTACGCCTCCAGTGCCTCGTCCAGCCGCGGGACGTCCGCGATCTCCCGCACGTCGTACCCGGCGTCGCGCAACGCGTCCGCTGCCACCGCGACGGCCCTGCGGACCGCGGGGTGGACGCCGTGGCCGCCGGGGTCGGCGACGACCGCGACCTTGACCGGCCCCGGCAGCGGTTCGCCGTAGCGGGGCACGGGCACGGCCCGCGGGTCCCGGGGGTCGGTCCCGGCCAGCGCCTCGTATGCCAGCCGCAGGTCGGCGACCGTACGGGCCAGGGGCCCGTCGGTGACCAGCATCTGCGAGGCCGGCCCCGGGTCTTCGGAGCCGAGGACGCGGTGGTCGGCGGGGAACCGCCCGGTGGTCGGCTTCAGCCCCGTCACGCCGCAGAACGAGGCCGGGATCCGTACGGACCCGCCGGAGTCGTTGCCGAGTCCGAGTGCGGCCATGCCGGTGGCGACGGCCGCTCCGTCGCCACCGCTGCTGCCGCCCGGGGTCCGGCTCCGGTCCCACGGGTTGACGGTGTCGCCGAACAACTCGCTGCGGGTGTGCATCCCGGCCAGGACCAGGGTGGGCATGTTGCTGTGGCCGATCGGTACGGCTCCCGCCGCGCGGAGCCTGGCCACCGGGGGCGCGTCGGCCGCAGCGACCAGGTCGCGGAAGCGTGGTGTTCCGAACGTGGTCGGCACCCCTTCGACCGCGGTGGTCTCCTTCACCGTGAACGGCACGCCGGCCAGCGGCCCGAGGTCCTCGCCCACTGCCCGCCGCCGGTCCGCACGTGCCGCGGCCTCGCGGGCCCGCTCGGCCATCAACTGCGTGACCGCGTTGACCTGCGGGTTGACCTCGGCGATGCGGTCCAGGTGGCTGTCGACCAGCTCGACCGCCGATATCTCCCCGTCTCGGACCGCCTCCGCCTGAGCGGCGGCCGTCATCGCCCACAGGGCGTCCTGCCTGATCATCGTGGTTCCCGTCCCTACGCCGAAGTGCTCGTGGCCGAACCCTAGCCCAGAAGCGATACAGTCGTATCGGAATAAGGAGGCCGCCCGAACATGCCCAAACACGTGGACTACGAAAGCCGACGCCGCCGGATCGCCGAGGCCGTCTGCCTCCTCGCCGACGAACACGGGCCGCAGGGGGTGAGCATGCGCGACGTCGCCGCCCGCGCGCAGGTCTCACTGGGCGCCGTCCAGCGCTGCTTCCGCAGCAAGGAGGAGATGCTCCTCTTCGCCGTCGACCACGTCGGCGAACGCATCACCGAACGCGTGAGGACCCGCCTGGCCGCGAGCCCGGCCCAGTCGGCCGCCACCGCCCTGGGCCACGCGGCCGACGAGATCGCCCTGCTCCGCGAGGAACACCGCGCCGAAGCACGGATCTGGCTCGCGTTCATCGCTCAGGCCGCTGTCAGCGAGTCGCTCGCCGACCCGCTGAGAACCAGCTACACGGCCCTCCGGGACCTCCTCGTCCGCCTCATCACCGAGGCCGCCGACGGCGGCCCGGCCGACGAGGGCGCCACGCCACCCGACCGCCGGCACGAGGCCCACGCCCTGCTCGCCCTCGCCGACGGCCTCACCACCCACGTACTCATAGGCCACTTGACCGCGGCGGAGGCCGAGGAAGTCCTGCACGCGCATCTGGCCGGCCTCTGGGAACGCCTCGGCACCACCCGCCCCCGGAAGTCCGCCTGACCCTCGGCGCACTCACCGCCTCGCACCGCACCGGATCACCGGGACCGGGGCTGTGCGGTGGGGGCTGTGCGGTGAGGGCTGTGCGGTGGGGCGGGATCCGGGTCCGGACGGGGCGGTGGCGAACATTCCCTCCATCGAATGACCCCCGGCCCGCGCCGCCTCCCCCCGCCGGACCGGACGCACGCACTACCGTGGCGCCATGGCAGGCGAACAGGACCTCGACAAGCTGCTCTCCGGGATGCACCCCGTCCGCAACCCGGGGCGCTACGTGTACTGCACCCTCCCGGGGCGGGTGCCCGCGGGGCTGCGGCCGGTGGTGACGGTGGCCGAGCCGGAGGGGGTCACCTTCGTGGTGGCGCAGGAGGAGGCCGACTCGCTCGGGCTGCCGTACGCGTACGTCGCCGCCTGGCTGACCCTGCGGGTGCACTCGGCGCTGGAGGCGGTCGGGCTGACCGCCGCCGTGGCCACCGCACTCGCCGACCGCGGGATCAGCTGCAACGTGGTGGCCGGCTTCCACCACGACCACCTGTTCGTCCCCGTGCACGAGGCCGACCGCGCCCTGGAGGCGCTCAACTCGCTGGCGGCGTCCCGCTCCTGACGGCCGACCGGCTCCGGTAGCTCCGGATCCGGACGCTTCGGGCGCTCCGGCTCCGGGCGCTCTGGCCGCGGCGCCCGGGGCAGGTGACAATCCGGAGGAGGGTTCCGGAGGAGGATCGCGCAGGAGGGGGCACCGTGCCGGTCGAACCGCAGGAGTGGGCGGACGCCACCGCCGCCGCGCTGGGCGCCGTGCTGGGTGCGGCGGTGGACGGCGGGCAGTTCCCGGGCGGGGTGCTGGTGGCCGGGCAGGCCGGAGCCGGGCGGGCGGTGGCCGCCCGCGGGGTGGTCGCCCCCGAGTGCGGCCCGGCCCGGCCCGACGAGCACACCCGCTACGACCTGGCCTCGCTCACCAAGGTGCTCGCCACCTGGCCGCTGGTCGGCACCGCCGTCCGGGCCGGCCTGCTCGACCTGGACGCCCCGCTGCACGCCGCCTTCCCGGAACTCCCCTCCCCCGGACGCGAGTTGACCGCCGCTCAACTGCTCAGCCACACCTCCGGGATGCTCCCGCGGACCGGCCTGGCCCGGTACGAGCACACCGGTCGGCCGCTGGTCGACCACCTGTGCGCCGAACCGCTGGTCTCCGCGCCCGGCGCGCAGCACCGCTACATCGACCGCGGGTTCGTCCTGCTCGGACTGCTGCTGCCGGAACTGCTGGGCCGCCCGCTGCCCGTGCTCGCCGACGCCCTCTGGCACGAACTCGGCCTGACCGCCACCGCGTACGGTCCGCTGCCGCGCGATCCGGGGCTGGCCCCGACCGAGCAGCGCCTGCTCGGCGCGCCCCGGACGTGGGGCGTCCCGCACGACCCGAGCGCGGCGCTGCTCGGCGGGGTGGCCGGGCACGCCGGGGTGTTCTCCTCCGCCGCCGACCTGGCCGCCTTCGCCGAGCACCTGCTCGGGGCGGCCGGCCCGCTGCCCGGGTGGTTCGCGCTCAGCCGCCGCCCGCGCACCGCCGTCGAGCCCGGCCTGCACCGCGGCCTGGCCTGGATCGTCACCGCGGACGACTCGGTGGCGTACCACCACGGGTTCACCGGCACCAGCCTCTACCTGGCCCCGCGCACCGGCCGCTACGTGGTGCTGTGCACCAACGCCGTCTACCACGGCTGGGACCGCACCCGGCTGGCCGCCCTGCGCGGCCTCGCCCTGCGCTCGCTGCTGCCCGGCGCGCCCTGACGGCCGGTCAGCCCGGCGCGCTCCAGCGGCCGCCGGTCAGCACGGTGAGCACCTCGCCGGGGCCGGAACGGCCGGAACGGCCGGGGCGGCCGGGGTGCGGGGCGAGCGGGGCAGCCGCGAGCAGCGCGATGTCGTCCTCGGCGGGGGCGGGGACGTGCGCCAGGACGGCGTCCAGCAGCGGAGCGGGGGGCGCGCCGGCGGGCAGCCGCAGGGCAGTGAGCCGGGCCAGCGAGCGGTCGAGGTCCTCGCCGCGGCGTTCGACCAGGCCGTCGGTGTACAGCAGCAGGGTGTGGCCGGGCGGCAGGACGGCGGTGGTCGGGAGGTAGCCGTTCAGGCCGGTGCCGAGCGGGGGGCCGGGTTCGACCGGGAGCAGCGCCGGGGCGCCGTCCGGGCCGATCACGGCGGGCGGCAGGTGCCCGGCGCTGGCCAGCGCGTACCGGCCGCGGGCGGGTTCGGCGTAGACCACCAGGCAGGTGGAGGGCCGGTAGTCGTGGACCTCGCAGGCCAGGTGGTCGAGTCGGGCCAGCAGCCGGTCGGGGCCGGGTTCGATCAGGGCCATCGCGCGCAGCATCGCCTGGTAGTGGCTCATGTGGGTGGCGGCCTCGATGCCGTGGCCCATCACGTCGCCGATGGCCAGCACGGTGCGGCCGTCGGGCAGCGCCACCGTCTCGTACCAGTCGCCGCCGACCAGCGCGCCGGTGCCGGCCGGGCGGTAGCGGAAGGCGACGTCGAGGTCGGGGTGCGGGGTGCCGGGTTCGGCGAGCATGGCGCGCTGCAGGTCGACGGCGACGGCGTGCTCGCGGCTGTAGCGGCTGGCGTTGTCCAGGGTGATCGCGGTGCGGCCGGCCAGGTCCTGGGCGGCGACGGCGTCGTCCCCGGTGAAGCCGGGGGAGGTGCCGGCCCGCATCAGGGTGACGGTGCCGATCCGGTGCCCGCGGGCGGTGAGCGGCACGACCATGCCGGAGTGGATGCCGAGCTCCCGGTAGCGGGCGACGCGTTCGGCGTTGGGGGCGGAGCGGGCCGGCTCCCCGTCGCCGAGCAGGTTCTCGATGACGGGGCGGCCGGTCTCCAGGCAGCGCGGGATCGCCGATCCGGGCTGGTAGTCGACGTGCTCGCCGCGGTCGCCGAGCCGGCGGACCCCGTCCAGCAGGGCGGGGGCGGCGGCCAGGGCGGCGCGGCGCAGTCGGCGGCCGCCGCCGGGGCGGGGGCGGGCGTGCGGGCTGTCGGGGTGCGGGAGGAGCTCGACGGTGGCGGCGTCGGCGAGGTGCTCGACCAGGAAGGCGGCGAGTTCGCCGCAGGTGGTGTCGATGTCGAGGGTGGTGCCGACCTGGGTGGCGGCGGCGTCCAGCAGGGCCAGCCTGGCCTTGGCCTGTTCGAGTTCGTGCTGCTGCCGGCGGGAGGCGGTGACCTCCAGGACGATGCCGACCAGGCCGAGCGGGCGGCCGTCCGCGCCGTCGATCCGGTGGTAGGCGCCGTGCCAGTAACGGCGGTGCGGCGGGGAGACGGCCCGGGTGCGGCCGCTGGAGGTGACCTCGCGGGCCCTGCCGTCGGCGAGCACGGCGCGCAGTACGTCCTCCCGGGCGTCGATGTCGGGGAGGAGTTCGGCGATGGTGCGGCCGAGGTGGCGGTCGGCGGGGACGCCGTTCATCCCGGCGAGGGCGGGGTTGACGTAGCGGTAGCGCAGCTCGGTGTCGAGGACGGCGATGCCGGCGGCGGTGCCCTCCATGACCTGGCGCAGCGGCGCGGGCAGGGCGCTCCAGAGCTCCTCGGCCATGGCTGGCGCACCTCCTCGCCGGGTGCCCGGGCACCGTGGATCCGGCACTGTCACCAGTAAACACAGCGGCGCGGATCGGGGCGATCCGGTGCCGGGCGGGCTCGGCGGGGCGGCGCCGGGGCCGGGGCGTTCACCCGGATGGAGTCGCCCGAATGCCCCGGGGCGGCGGGTGGCGGAGGGTCGGGGCAAGACCTGCTTCGGCCTAGGAGGTTCCATGAGCTCGTCCGTTGGTCCCAGTGCGTCACCCCCGCCCGCCGGTCCGCGCGCCGGCACCGCCAGGCCCCCGCAGAACAGGGGCTGGGTCTCCGGAATGGTGCTGTTCGCCGGTGTGATGATGCTGGTGGGCGGCCTCCTCGAGGTCTTCCGCGGCATCATGGCGATCGCCGAGGACGACGTGTTCGTCACCACGCCCCGGTACGTCTTCAAGTTCGACCTGACCTCCTGGGGTTGGATCCACCTGGTGCTGGGCGTGCTGATCGCGCTGGTCGGCTTCTTCGTGATCAAGGGGGCGGCCTGGGCCCGGATCGTCGGTATCTTCCTGGTCTCGCTCGGCCTGATCGGCAACTTCCTGGACCTGCCGTACTACCCGCTGTGGTCTCTGGTGATCATCGCGCTGGACGTGTTCGTGATCTGGGCACTGGCCGTCTACCGGGAGGACTGAGCCGGGCGGACGCCCGGTGGCCCCCGCGGGCCCGCTCCAGCGCTGGAGCG
>NZ_JBHUWH010000338.1:0-8769 GCF_042670125.1 Kitasatospora sp. NPDC057198
GAGGGCCTCGGCGCCCGGGTCGGCCAGCGACTGCTCGCGATGACGTGCGCGATCTGGCACAACCGAACCACCGGCCGACCCGTCACCCGCTCCCTAATCGCCTACGACCACTGACCGACTTCGGAACTACTCGTCTAGTTGTACGTCCGGGTGGGGTCGGTGTTCTCGTACGTGGTGTCGAACAGGGTGCTCGGCCGGTAGGTGTCCTGGGCGGCCTGGGCGATCGCGTCGTCGTAGCGCTCGTCCCGGTAGGTGTAGGACGTGCGCTCGGCGAAGCCCTCGATCCACCGGATGGTGGGGACGGTCTGCCCGGCGTCGTAGTCGCCGTGGCAGTCGAAGCGGCCGTCGGGGTAGTGGGCGCACTCGTGGTTGGGGTGCCAGATCGAGGACGCCGGGCGCAGCCACTCCGCCTCGTGGGCGATGAGGCGGGCCTGGTTGCCGGCCTCGCCCGGGGGCCCTCCAGGTACGTGCCGCCGCTGTCGCCGTCGATGTCGAACATCGGCCAGGCGTACGGGCGGTAGTCGTAGGAGGAGTCGTAGACCACAACCTCCAGCGCGGTGTTGACGTCGTCGGCGGCCGGGCCGGCGTCCTCGACCACGCGGTGGAAGAGGGCGTCCTCGTTGGCGAGGCTGGTGCAGGCGGCGTCCAGCTCGTCGGAGCCGAGGGCCTGGGCGCGGATGCGCGGGGTCGGGCCGCAGACCCGGTCGACGGTCAGGACCATCGGGGCCAGCCGGGACGGCAGGTCGCACAGGCCGTAGTACGAGCGGTGGCCCTCGTCCTTCTTCTCTGCGAACCAGGCGGAGTTCATGGTGAGCGGGCCGGTGGCGCCGACCAGCGGGGAGGCGTTGACCAGGTCCTTGACCAGCGGGCGGGCCTGGGCCCGCAGCACCGGCTGCTCCAGGAAGGAGCCGAGGTCGACGCCCAGGTCGGTGGCCGGGTCGCCGATGGTGATCATCGAGCTGGTGTGCTTGACGAAGGAGGTGAGGGAGTCGCCGACGGTCGGGTCGGCGGTCGGGGCGGCGTTGAAGACGTCGTCGCCGAGGCCGCTCTCCAGGACCGGCTTGGTGTTGCCGACGGCCGACCGCATGCCGCCGGTCCAGGCGGGGGCGTAGCGGTTCAGCGGGTCCTTGGCCACGCCGGTGTAACGGGTGTTCTGCCGGGCGGAGTGGGCCCCGACCGCCCCTGCGGCGCCGGCCTATGCCGCTGAGCTGCGAGAACGCGGCCGGGGCGGGGGCGCATCGACCGATCGGATGATGCCGGGGTCCGCCGGAACGCCAGCAGGGTCTAACCGGTTCGCCGACGAAGCGGAGCCGGGGCCTGGGCAAGTATGGAGTCGGAAAGCAGAATCACCCGCCCCCGCCCCCGCCCCACCCGCCCTCACACCCGCACCCGCCGCCCCCCACACCCGCCGCCCCCCACACCCGCACCCGTTGAGGCATTCCGTGCTCCACCTCCCGTCCCTCAGAAGGAGGACCGCGATGACCGCGATCGACCGAAGCCTGCTCACCGCCGCGCACACCGGCGACCTCGCCGCCGTCCGGGCCGCCCTGGCGGAGGGCGCCGACCTGGAGGCGCGCGACCCGCACGGGCGGACGGCGCTGCTGCTCGCCGCGCTTGCCGACCGGGTGCCCGTCGCCGAACTCCTGGTCGCCGCCGGGGCGGACCCGAACGCGCAGGACGAGCGGGAGGACAGCCCGTGGCTGGTCACCGGCGTCACCGGCAGCGTGCCGATGATGCGGGCCCTGCTGCCCGCCGGGCCGGACTTCGGGCTGACCAACCGGTTCGGCGGAGTGAGCCTGATACCCGCCGCCGAGCGCGGCCACGTCCCCTACGTGCGGGCCGTGCTGGCGGAGACCGGCATCGACGTCGACCACGTCAACCGGCTCGGCTGGACGGCCCTGCTGGAGGCCGTGATCCTCGGCGACGGCGGCCGCGCGCACGCCGAGGTCGTCCGGCTGCTGCTGGCCGCGGGCGCCGACCCCCGGCTCGCCGACTCCGACGGCGTGACGGCCCGGCAGCACGCCGAACGCCGCGGCTTCGACGCCCTGGCCGCACTGCTGCGGGAGGCCGAGGGCGAGGGCGATGCCAGGGCGGCCGCGCCCGACCGGGCGGAGGGGGAGTGCCGATGACCGCCCGCCGCGGGCGCACCGGCCCGCTGCTGCTGGTGGCCGCACCCGTGCTGGCCGTGCTGCTGGCGGGCTGCGCCGACCCCGGCGGCGGGGCGGGCGGCAGACCCTCCTCGCCCCGGCCGGCCGCGGCCTCCCCGGCCTCCCCATCCGCCTCCGCCCGGTCCGATCCGGCGAGCACCCCGGCGGACACCCGGGCGAATACCCCGGCGGGGACGCTGCTGGTGGCCGACTTCGGGGCCGACACCGTGACCTTCGTCGACCCGGCGCACGGGCCGATCGGCTCGGTGCGGGTCGGTACGGCGCCCTACGCGGTGGCCCCCGGGCCGGACGGGCGGGCCTGGGTGAGCACCGCGGAGGGCGTCGCCGAGGTCGACACCCGGGCACGCACCCTGGTCCGGACGGTCCCGCTGCGCACCGGCACCGGCCCGGTCGGGACGGGCGAGTACCGGGGCGGCGCGATGGGCCTGGCCCTCTCCCCGGACGGAAGCCGGCTGTACGTCGGGGTGAACGTGCCTGGCCGCTCCGGCGTGCTGGAGGTCGTCGACACCGCGAAGGGCGAGGTGACCGGGGTGGCCCCGGTCGGTCGGCGGCCCTTCGACGTGGACGTCTCGGCCGACGGGCGGGAGGTCTACGCGACCGGCCACGACTCCTTCGACGTGACGGCGGTCGCGGCGGACGGCCTGGCCACCCGGCGGATCCAGGTCGCGCCGTACGGCACCGAGGGCGGGCTCGGCTCCTGGCTGAAACCGCACTACGCGGCGGTCCGGCCGGGCGACGGCAAGCTGCTGCTGCCCTTCGAGGGCGAGCGCCTGGCCGTGGTCGACCCGACCACCGGGCAGGTGTCGATCGAGCCGATGACCGCCGACACCCACCAGCACGGCGCCACCGTCACCCCGGACGGGCGGCTGTTCGTGGTCGGCTCCGGCCCGGTCGCCCGCGAGGACCGCGGCCCCAGCCTGACGGTCCGCAACCCCGACGGCACCGAACGGGTCTACCCGCTCGGCATCCCGCACGAGAACGTCGCGGTCTCGGCGGACGGGCGGACGGCGTACGTCACCGGCGGCTTCACCCGGGACGGCTACTGGAACGGGATCACCCTGGTCGACCTCGACAGCGGTGCCACCCACCGGCTGGAGGCCGGGCAGCGCCCACTGGGGGTGGCGGTGCTCTGAGCGCGATGCCCTGAAGGCGGCTCCCCAAGGGCGGCTCGTCGAGGGCGGTACCCCGAGGACGGCTCTCCGCGGGCGGTGCACCCGGGCCCGGTGCACCGGCGGGCCGTCCGGGGGCAGGCCCTAGGGTGGGCGGATGCTCCCTGCCGCCGCCCTGCCCACGCCGTTGACGAGGGTCGACGATCCGGAGTTCGCCGCGGCGGGGGCGGAGCTGTGGCTCAAGCGGGACGACCTGGCGCATCCGACGGTGCCCGGCAACAAGTGGCGCAAGCTCGCGCCGAATCTGGAGCTGGCCCTCGCCCGGGGAGCTCGGGGACTGCTCACCTACGGCGGGGCGTACTCCACCCACGTGCGGGCGGTGGCGGCCGCGGCGCACGGGCTGGGGCTGGCCAGCACCGGGGTGATCCGCGGTGCGGAACTCGCCGGGCGGCCGCGCAACTGGTCGCTGGCACGGGCCGAACGGGACGGCATGGTGCTGGAGTTCGTCGAGCGCTCCGCCTACCGGGAGGCGGCTTCCGGCCGGCACGAGGACCGGGAGGGCTACTACGTGCTGCCCGAGGGCGGCTCCAACGGCCCAGCCGTGCGCGGCGCCGCGCTGATCTCCCGGGAACTCGCCGACCAGCAGCCGGACTTCGGCCCGCGGGACGTGGTGTGCTGCGCGGTCGGCACCGGCGGCACCCTGGCCGGGATCGCAGCGGGGCTGCCCGGGGGCGCGCGGGCGCTCGGCGTGGCGGTGCTGCGCGGGGAGGGCTACCTGGAGGAGGAGGTGGCGGCGCTGCACCGGGCCGGGTACGGCCGCGAGTTCGCCAACTGGCGGCTGGCGCACGACTGGCACGGCGGCGGTTACGGGCGCGTCCCGCAGGAGCTGGAACGGTTCGCCCGGTGGTTCGAGGAGGCGTACGGCGTCCCGGTGGAGCGCCGCTACGTGGCCAAGGCGCTGTGGGGCGCGTACGGGCTGCTGCGGGCGGGCGGGTTGCGCGGGCGCCGGGTGACGGTGGTGGTCACGGGAGTGCCGGACCCGGCGGGTTGAGGCCCGCCCCACCGGGCCGCCCCACCGGCTGTCGTCCCACCGGCTGTCGCTTCGTCCCGCCCCGTCCCGTCCCGGCCTGCCTTGCCCCGTCGCAGGCGGTCAGCCGAAGCTGAGGTCGTTGCAGAGGTCGGTGTCGGCGGGCCGGGTGTTGTCGGCGATCCCGGACGGGATGCTGGAGGGGAGGGCGGTGGGGGCGCCGCTGCCGGTGGCGTCGGGCAGGTCGGGGGTGCTGGGGGTGGCGCTGTCCCGGCCGAGGGTGAGGACGAGGCCGTCGGCGGCTCCGGCGCGCAGTTCGGCCCCGGGGTAGAGCCGGGCGAGCTGTTCGGCGGCGGCCCGCTGGGAGGGGGCGTACTCGATCAGGGTGGTGCTGCGGGCCTTGGCGTCGGCGCCGAGGGTGATGTCGGTGTAGCCCTTGCCCCGCAGGGCGAGCGCGGTGCGGCCGGCCAGGCCGCCGGACAGGGCGGCGTTGTGCACGGTGACGGGCACGTCGAGCAGCGCGCTGCCGCTCTCGGCGGTACCGGAGGCAGAGGGCGACGCGGAGAGCGATGCGAAGGGCGACGCGGAGGGCGAGACCCCGGGGGAGGGCGATGCGCCGGTGCTCGGGCCCGGGGTGGTGCCGGTGCCGGTACCAGCACCGGCGTCGGTGAGCTGGCCGTCGAGGGTGCGGTCCTGGCGCAGCAGGTTCCACAGGATGCTCGCGTCGGGTTCGACCACGGCGACGCGTTCGCCCTGGAAGCGCCAGGGGAGGGTGACGAACTGGATGTCGGAGAGCTGGATGTCCTGGAGGGACTGGGCGAACTCGGCGAGTTTGAAGGGGGATCCGAGGCCGGGGTCGACGGTGAGCGACTTGGTGGCGGCGTCGGCGAGCGGCAGCAGGGTGGCCAGGTCGAAGCCCTTGCTCTGCACCTTCTTTATCAGCGAGGACATGAACGCCTGCTGGCGGAGCATCCGCCCGATGTCGGAGTTGTCGCCGATGCCGTGCCGGGCCCGGACGTAGTCCACGGCCTGCTGGCCGGAGACGGTCTGCCGGCCCTTGGCGAGGTGGATGCCGTAGGAGTCCACGTCGTTGGGGACGCAGACGTCCACGCCGCCGACGGCGTCGGTGATGGCCGCGAAGCCCTTGAAGTCGACGACCAGGGTGTGGTCGACCCGCAGGCCGGTCAGCGTCTCCACGGTGTTCTGCGTGCAGGCCGGGTTGCCCTTCGCGAACTCGCCGAGGGTGAAGGCGGAGTTGAACATCTGGTTGGTCCGCAGGGGGCTCCACCGGCCGTTCGGCAGCAGGCAGGGCGGGATGGTGACCAGGGTGTCGCGGGGTATCGACACGCCGACGGCGTGCTTGTGGTCGGCGTACACGTGCAGCAGGATCGCGGTGTCGGAGTGGCCCACCCCCTCGTCGCCGCCGCCCAGGGCGCCGTTGCCGTCGTCGCGGGTGTCGGAGCCGAGCAGCAGGACGTTGACGGGGAGCCCGCCGGTGGGCGCGGGAGTGGCGACCGGCGGGCGGCTGGAGGCGATGCCCTCGGGTGCGAAGGTCGTGATGTTGTGGTCCAGCCGCTGGTAGTACCAGGCGCCCGCTCCGGCGGCGGCGACGACGAGCGCGGCGACGGCGGCTCCCAGGCCCCGGGCTATCCGACGGCCCCGGGTGCGGGGCAGGGCGGTCGTCTGCGTGGCGTCGGTCATCGGTCGGCGGTCTCTCTGCGCGCAGCGGCAACTCGTGCCCGAGGGCAGGCACCCGGCTGATCCGCGGCACTGCGGATCCGCACTCGTCATTACTTGGACGGCCGACCGCACGGAATGGTTACACCCGAACCATCTTTTTCGAGAGTTTCTTCGAATCGGGGCGGAGGCCGGTGACACAGGGCCACGGGGGCGTCACGGAGGTGCCCCGGGGGCGGGGCGGGCGCCGTCCGGCTGCGGGGCGCGGCGCCCCGACGGGGGGTCAGTCGGCCTTGGTGCCGGTGGAGTCGAGCATCCGCCGCAGCAGGTCGCGCAACTGCGCGCGCTCCTCGCCCTCCAGAGCGGCCAGCGGCTCGCGGGCGAAGTTCAGCGACTCGCGCAGTTCGGTGGAGGCCGAGCGGCCGGCGTCGGTGGCGACGACCAGCTTGACCCGGCGGTCCTGCGGGTCGGCCTCGCGGGTGACGAAGCCGCGGCCCTCCAGCCGGTCGACGATGCCGGTGATGTTGGAGGGCTCGCAGGAGAGGGTCTGCGCGATGTGCCGCATCGGCATCGGCCCGCGCCGCAGCAGGGCCAGCACCTTGGCCTGGGCGCCGGTGAGCGAGCGGGCGGCGGCGGCCTCCTCGTACTCGCGGTGGAAGAGCCCGACCAGGCGCGCCATCAGGTCGACGACCTCCAGCGTGATCGGGTCGACAGTCGGTGCCTGCTCCTCCGCCATGACCTGCTCCTCCTGCTGCGCCATGCCTCCGATTCTAGCTGAACATTTGACAACCTGAACCTTTCATCCGCACGATTGCTTTAGTCCGTGAATATTTCACCTCGAGGAGTGTGTGATGGCAGCAGAGCAGGACGTTCCCGCCACCGGACGCGAGTGGCACCTGGCGGCGCGCCCGCAGGGCTGGCCCGTCCCGGCCGACTTCGCCCTGGTCGAGGCGCCCGTCCGGCACCCCGGCCCCGGTGAGATCACGGTGCGCAACGCCTACCTCTCCGTCGACCCGTACATGCGCGGCAGGATGAACGACGTCAAGTCCTACGTCCCGCCGTACGCGCTCGGCGCGCCGATGGACGGCGGGGCGGTCGGGTACGTGGTGGCCTCCGGGGCGGAGGGCTTCGCGGTCGGGGACGCCGTGCTGCACGGGCTGGGCTGGCGCGAGTACGCGACGCTGGACGCCGCGCACGCGGTGAAGGTCGATCCGGGGCCCGCCCCGCTCTCCGCCTACCTGGGCGTCCTCGGGATGCCCGGCCTGACCGCGTACGCCGGGCTGCTGGAGGTCGCCTCGTTCAAGGCCGGCGACACGGTCTTCGTCTCCGGCGCGGCCGGCGCGGTCGGCTCGCTGGTCGGCCAGATCGCCCGGCTCAAGGGCGCGCGGCGGGTGGTCGGCTCGGCCGGCTCCGCCGCGAAGGTCGCCGCCCTGGTCGAGGACTACGGGTTCGACGCCGCCTTCGACTACAAGGCGGGCCCGGTCGCCGAGCAGCTGGCGGAGGCCGCCCCGGACGGCATCGACGTGTACTTCGACAACGTCGGCGGCGAGCACCTGGAGGCCGCGATCCGCGCGCTCAACGTGCACGGCCGGGTCACCCTGTGCGGTGCCATCGCCCAGTACAACGACACCTCCGCCCCCGCCGGGCCGCGCAACCTGGCGCTGGCCATCGGCAAGCGGCTGCGCCTGCAGGGCATGATCGTCAGCGACCACGCCGCGCTGCGCGGCCAGTTCCTCGCCGAGGTCGGCGGCTGGCTGCGCGACGGCGAACTGCGCTTCGACGAGACGGTGGTCGAGGGCGTGGAGAACGCCGCCGAGGCGTTCATCGGCCTGCTGCGCGGCGCCAACACCGGGAAGATGGTCGTCAAGGTCTGACCTCCCCTCACCTGCCGGGCCGTCAGCACGCCCCGCCCCCGCCCCCTTCCACGCCCCCGCCGGAGCGCGGTGCCCGGCGGGGGCGCGCGCATGCGGCCGTTCGGGGGAGGTGGGCGCTGCGGGGGTAGACCTGTCGGGGGAACCGACTAGCATGGGGTGAAAGCTTGTCCGTTTTGCTCGATTTGATGACCTAATGTCGAATAAGTTGAGCTTCACGGGGTAGCCACTGGTCAGTACCTGCCGGCGGCGGTGCGAGGCAGCTGGGGAAGGCGACCCTCGTCCACAGCCAGGAGGTCCCGGTGACGACACGTGGTGTGCTCTACATCCACTCCGCGCCCCGCGCGCTGTGCCCGCACGTCGAGTGGGCGGTCGCGGGGGTGCTAGGCGTGCGGGTCAACCTCGACTGGATCAGGCAGCCCGCCGCGCCCGGCCACTGGCGGTCCGAGCTCTCCTGGCAGGGGGAGCCCGGCACCGCCTCCAAGCTCGCCTCCGCGCTGCGCGGCTGGCAGCTGATGCGCTACGAGGTGACCAGCGAGCCCTGCGCCACGGCGGAGGGCGAGCGGTACTCCTCCACGCCCGCGCTCGGCATCTTCCACGCCGTCACGGGCATCCACGGCGACATCCTGATCCCCGAGGACCGGCTGCGCGCCGTGCTGCTGCGCTCCCGCAGCGAGGGCGGAGACCTGGAGGCGGAGATCGCCCGGCTGCTCGGCAAGCCCTGGGACGACGAACTGGAGCCGTTCCGGTACGCGGGCGAGGGCGCCCCCGTGCGCTGGCTGCACCAGGTGGTGTGACGAACGGCCGAGGGGGCGCGGGGGGCCCCCCCC
Organism: Kitasatospora sp. NPDC057198; assembly: GCF_042670125.1. Taxonomy (NCBI): domain Bacteria; kingdom Bacillati; phylum Actinomycetota; class Actinomycetes; order Kitasatosporales; family Streptomycetaceae; genus Kitasatospora; species Kitasatospora sp. NPDC057198. The sequence goes on from NZ_JBHUWH010000338.1 coordinate 8,683, forward strand.
CCCCCCCCCCCCGGCGGCGGAAGCGGAAACCGTGCACCAATGCCCACCCCCGGTTTGGCCGCCCCAACCCCAACGGATGGTTAATCG
>NZ_JBHUWH010000339.1:0-8742 GCF_042670125.1 Kitasatospora sp. NPDC057198
TTCTTCGGTCGTCACAACCCGAATGCTGGACACCCTTCCTGCATGTCCGAAGCAGAACCAGCAAAACCAGCTGACTTCGGAACTACTCGTCTAGCCGACCGCGTCGTTCAGTCCCGTCCCGTCCCGTCCCGCCGCACTGAGCCGTACCGAACCGAACCGCGCCGAGTCGTCCCGTCCCTTCGGAAGGACCAGCACGTGAACTTCCTGCACCGCGAACGCGCCGAACTCGAAGCGTTCATGCCCGGGTTGGACCGGGCGCTGGCCGCCTGCCCGCTGGCCGAACTGGAGCGGACGCCCAGCCCGGCGATCGCCGCGTTCCGGGAGGCCGGCGGCCCCGGACTGCTGGTGCCCGCCGCGTACTCCGGCGCCGGCGCCACCGCGCTGCAGGCCGTCCGGGTGCAGCGGGCGGTCGGCGCCCGCTGCCCCTCGCTGGCGGTGGCCACCACCATGCACCACTTCTCCGTCGCGGGGCTGGTCGCGGCCGCCGCGTACGGTGCCGAACCCGGTGCCGAGTGCGGCGGCGGCCTGGAGGGGGTGCTGCTGGAGCGCGTCGCCAAGGAACGGCTGCTGGTGGCCTCCGCGTTCGCAGAGGGGCGGCCCGGCCAGAACATCCTCACCCCGCACCTGACCGCCGAGCGGCGCGGCGACCGGATCGTGCTGAACGGCAGCAAGAAGCCGTGCAGCCTCTCCCGCTCGATGGACCTGCTGACCGCCTCCGTCGCGCTGCCCGGCCCGGACGGCGTGGAGCGCCTCGCCGTCGCGCTGATCCCGGCCGACACCCCCGGCGTCACCGTCCACCCGTTCTGGGGCAGCCCGATCCTGGCGGGCGCCGAGAGCGACGAAGTCCGGCTCACCGACGTCGAGTTGGACCCGTCCATGGTGGTCCCCACCGAGGTCACCGCCGACGCCGTGCCGGACGCGCTCAACGTCGCCGGCTTCCTCTGGTTCGAACTGCTGCTCACCGCCGGCTACCTCGGCGCGGCCAGCGCCCTGGTCGAACGGGCCCTGCGGCGCCCCGGCGGCGAGGCCGACCCGACCCCGTACCTCGTCCCGGTCGAGGGCGCGGTGCTGGCCGTGGAGGCCGTCGCCCGCGCGATGGCCGACGAACCGTGGGACGAGGCGCTGCTGGTCCGGGCGCTGACCGCCCGCTACGCCGCGCAGGACGCGATCGCCGCCACCACCCGGGCCTGCCTGGAGGCGCTGGGCGGGATGTCCTTCGTCAACTCCCCGGACGGCTCCTACCTGGCCTCCGCCGCCACCGGACTGGCCTTCCACCCGCCCGCCCGCGCCAGGATGGCCCGCCCGCTGCGGGAGCACCTGGACGGCCGCCCGCTGCGGATCGGCTGAACCGGTGCGGCGGTCGGAACCGGTGCGGCGGTCGGAACCGGAGACGGTACGGGGAACGGCGCGTCCGGAGCGGGGCCGCTACCGGGTCGAGGTGCTGCGCGGCATCGCACAGGTGCCGCCCGACCTGTGGGACCGGCTCGCCCCGGCCGACGACCCGATGTGGTCCCGGAGCGTCTTCGCGGCCCTGGAACGCGGCCGGGTCGGGCCCGCCGGGTACGCCTACCTGACGGTGCGCCGGGACGGCGAACCGGTCGCGCTGCTGCCGCTGAGTCTCTTCCCCGACCTCGCCCTGGACCGGATCGTCGGCCCGGACGAGCGCCGCCGCCTCGCCCCGCTGCGCCGCCTCGCCCCCCGCCTGCTGCGGGTGCCGATGCTGCTCTGCGGCCACCTGCTCGGCCAGGGCCACCTGCTGGCACCGCAACCGCTCGACCCGGCCGCCGGACGGCTGCTGGTCGCCGCCGTCCTCGACCTCGCCCGCCGCGAACGGCTCGGCACCGTGCTCTTCAAGGACTTCACCGGCCCGGACCTCGCCCCGCTGCGCGCCCCGCTGACGGAGGCCGGGTTCTTCCTCGCCCCCGCCCTGCCCGACACCGAACTCGCCCTTCCCACCGACTCGTTCGAGGAGTACCTGGCCGCCCTCCCGGCCAAGCCCCGGCGCAACGCCCGCGCCAAGATCCGCCGCTTCGGCTCCCAACCCGGGCTGCGGATCGAGGTGTTGGCCGACTTCGACCACCTGCTGCCCCAACTCCCGCCCCTCTACCGGCAGGTGATGCAACGGGCCGACCAGACCCTCGACGTCCTGGACGGCGCCTTCCTGGCTGCCGTCGCCGCCGACCCGGACAGCCGCCTGGTGGCCTGCTTCGAGGACGGCCCGGCGGGGGCGGACCTGGTCGGCTTCCTGCTCTGCCTGTTCGCCGGGAACGGCGCGACCGGCGCCCGGATCGGCCTGGACTACCGCCTCGCCCACGACAGCGCGATGTACCACAACCTGCACTACGCGGCCGTCCGGCTGGCCATGGCGACCGGCAGCCGGCACATCCGCTTCGCGCAGACCGCGTACCCGCCCAAGGTGGAGATGGGCTGCGCCCTGGTCGAACAGTGGCACGCGATGACCCACCTGCGCCCGCTGCCCCGCGCCCTGCTGCGCCGCCTGTTCCCGCCCGCCCTGGCCGCCGCCCGGACCCGGGCGCTCGGCCCGCACGCCGACCGGCTCCCGTCCCGCCGGACCCCACCCGCTCCCGCCCCCGCTCCCGCTCCCGCCCCCGCTCCCGCCCCCGCTCCCGCCCGCCGTCCCGCAGAGAGGCCGTCAGATGCCGCACGTTGAAGTGGAGCTGCCCGTCGCCGCGGCGCCCGAGGACGCCTGGCCGGTGGTGGTCGACGTCCTCGGCTACCCGGACTGCATGGACAGCGTCGACTCGGTCGAACTCGTCGAGCAGCCCGACGAACGGCACCGCACCACCGCCTGGTCGGTCCGGTTGCAGGGCTCGGTGCTGCGCTGGGTCGAGGCCGAGGTGATCGATCACGCCGCGCGCCGCTTCGACTTCGAGCAACTCACCGGTGACCTGGGCGAGTTCGCCGGCCACTGGGCGGTGCGCGCCGCGCCCGGCGGCGGCAGCACCGTCGCACTGCACGTCGACTTCGACATCGGCATCCCGCTGCTCGCCGAGATGCTCAACCCGGTCGCGGCGGACGCCCTGCGGGACAGCGCCGCGCAGATGCTCGACGCCCTGGAGCGGCGGATGACGCGGCCGCGGCCCACGACGCTGGAAGGGGCCGCCCGGTGACCACCACCCTCCCCGGCCCGGACACCGCCGCCCCGGCCGCCGCCGCCGTCGTCTTCGACCGGCTGCGCCGCCACCTCTCCCCGAAGCTCGCCCTGACCGGCGGTTTCGCCGGCCGCGGCGCCGTCGAGTCGGTCGCCGAGGGCTGCCGGGTGACGCTCTCCGACGGCCGCACCGCCCTGGACTTCGGCTCCTACGCGGTCACTCTGCTCGGCCACCGCCACCCGGCGGTCACCGCCGCCGTCCGCGCCCAACTGGACGCCATGCCCACCGCGACCCGCAGCCTGGCCAATCCGGTCACCGCCGAGGCGGCCGCCCGGCTCAGCGGGTACCTCGGGGACGCGCTCCCCAAGGTCTACTTCGGCCTGAACGGCGCGGACGTGGTCGAGGTGGCCGTCAAGCTGGCCCGGCTGGCCACCGGCCGCCCCCGGGTGCTGGCGGTCCGCGGCGGCTTCCACGGCAAGTCGCTGGGCGCCCTCGCGCTCACCCACAGCCCGCTGTACCGGCGCGGCCTGCTCGGCTGCGAGGTGGACGTCGTGCACGTCGACGCCGAGGACCCGGCGGCGGTGGGCCGGGAGACCGCGTCCGGCGAAGTGGCGGCCGTCGTCCTCGAACCCGTGCAGGGCGAGAACGGCGCGCTGCCGCTGCCCACCGAGGTGCTGCGGCAGTGGTGCGCGGACGCGGCCCGGGACGGGGCGTTCGTGATCGCCGACGAGATCCAGTGCGGTCTGCGCCGCTGCGGCGCCCGCTCGGTGGCCCTCGCCGACGGCCTGCCGGTGGACGCGGTGCTGCTCGGCAAGCCGCTGGGCGGCGGGGTCGTCCCGCTCTCCGCCCTGCTGTGCTCCGAGCGCCTGTACGCGCCGCTGGCCGCCGACCCGTTCCTGCACTCGGCGACCTTCGGCGGCCACCCGCTGAGCTGCGCCGCCGTCCCCGCGGCGCTCGACGCGATCGAGGAACTCGCCGACCACGGAACGGAGTTGGCCGCCCGGTTGGACGCCGTGCTGACCGGCCTGCGGGAGCGCCACCCGGAGGTGGTGCGGGCCGTGCCCGGCCGCGGCCTGCTGCGCGGCATCGACTGCGCCTCCCCGCAGGCCGCCGGCGCGGTGGTGCTCGAACTCGCCGCCACCGGACTGCTGGTCTCGCCCTGCCTGAGCCGCCCCACCACCGTCCGGCTGCTGCCGCCGCTGATCACCACCGACGCCCAACTCGCCGAAGCGGAAGGCATCCTGGACGCCGCACTGGCCGCCGTCCCGGCCGCCGCCCGCACCACCACCACCCGCACCGCCCCGGCCGCCGTACCGGACACCGCTCCGGACACCGCCCGCACCGCCCGCACCGCCACCGAAGGAGGGCACCCGGGTGCTCACACGTGAGGAACTCGCCACGACGGTCCGGACGGTCATCTCCGACGTCCTCGGCACCGAACCGGAGGAACTGCGCGAACGGACCAGCCTGGCCGACGAGTTCGGCATCGACAGCCTCGAACTCATGGAGATCGGCGCCCGGTTGGAACGCACCCTGCGGCTGCGGATCGACCCGGACGACCTGCTCTCGGCCCGCGACGTCGGCCACGCCGTGGACCTGCTGCACGCCCGCGCGGCCGACCCGGCCGCCGCCGCACCCGGCAGCCGCACCGCCGACGCGGTGATCAGCCTCAACTCGCCCGCGGGCGGCCCCGCGTGAGCGAGCACCGGCACCCCTCGGGCGGCCACCGGGTCGTCGTCACCGGCATCGGCCTGAAGACCCCCGCGGGCAACACCCTCGACGAGGCGTACGCCGCCGTCCTGTCCGGCAAGCCCGCCGCGACCCGCCTCGACCGCCTGGCCGAGGCCGGCCTGCCCGTCCAGATCGCCTGCCTGGTACCGGAGTTCGACACCGATCCGTACCTCAGCCGGCGCGAGGCCCGGCAGATCGACCGCCCCGCCCGGCTGCTGCTGTGCGCCGCCGCCGACGCGCTCGCCGAGGCCGCGCTGCCCGCCGACCAGCCGCGCGAGCGGATCGGCGTCCAGATCGGCACCGGGATCGGCGGCCTCACCAGCATGGAGGAGGCCACCGCCGGCTACGTCCACCGCCCCCGCGACCTGCCCGTGCACACCGTCCCGCGCACCATGGCCAACTCGCCCGCCTGCCGGGTCGCGCTGCGCCACGGCTTCCAGGGCGTCTGCACCACCTACTCCAGCGCCTGCGCCAGCGGCGGCACCGCCCTGGCCGCGGCCGCCCGCCGGATCCGGTACGGCGAACTGGACGTCGCGGTGGCCGGCGGCGTCGACGCGGCCGTCAGCACCGTCGTGGTCGGCTCCTTCGCCCGGATGCGCGCCCTGTCCCAGCGCAACGACCAACCCGCCCTGGCCAGCCGCCCGTTCGACGCCGACCGGGACGGCTTCGTGATGGGCGAGGGCGCCGTCGTCCTGGTCCTCGAACGCCGGGAGGCCGCGCTGGCCCGAGGCGCCCGGATCCACGGCGAGATCGCCGGCTACGCCGAGAACTGCGACGCCTTCCACATCGCCGCCCCGCACGAGGACGGCGAGGTCGCCGCCCGCTGCATGCGCGCCGCCGTCGCCGACGCCGGGCTGGGCCTCGCCGACATCGGCCACATCAGCGCCCACGGCACCTCCACCGTCCCCGGCGACCGCGCCGAGGCCCGCGCCGTCGCCCGCTGCTACGGCGCCGAGCCGCCGCCCGTCACCGCGATCAAGGGCGTCACCGGCCACCTGATCGGCGCCGCCGGGGCGCTCGCCGCCGCGATCGCGCTGCGCTGCGCCGCCGACGGGCTCGTCCCGCCGGTCGCCAACCTGTGCCGCAGCCCCGAGGCCGACCTGGTCGACCTGGTCCACGGCATGCCGCGCGCCGTCGCCCCCGCCCCCGTGCTCGCCAACGCCTTCGGCTTCGGCGGCCAGAACGCCTGCCTGGTGCTCGCACCCCCCACCTGACCGCCTCCGACCACCTGACCGCTTCCGACCACCTGACCGCTTCCGAGGGAGCCTCCCATGCGCGTCCTGCTCACCGGGGCGACCGGTGTCGTCGGCACCGAACTCGCCCAGCGGCTACCGGCCGCCGCCCTCGCACAGGGCCGCCCGCTCGACCTCGTCCCCGTCGCCCGGCGCGGCGACACCGCCGTGCACTGGCGGATGGGCGCCGAACCCCCGCCCCCCGAACTCGCCGGCCACTGGGACGTCATCGTGCACGCCGCCGCCAGCACCCGCTGGACCCTCGGCCGCGACGAGGCCACCGCCGCCAACCTCGAACCGCTGCGCGCCGCCCTCGCCCTCGCCGACCGGGACACCCACCTGGTGCAGGTCTCCACCGCGTACGTCGGCGGCGAACGCAACCCCGAGGACCTGCGCGGCCCCGAGTTCGAGGGCTACCGCAACGGCTACGAGTGGTCCAAGGCCCGCTGCGAGGAACTCGCCCGTGACCTCCACCCCGGCCCGCTCACCCTGGTCCGCCCACCGCTGGTGGTCGGCCGCCGCACCGACGGCGCGATCGCCCGCTTCTCCGGCCCCTACACCATGATCCAGGCGCTGGTCTCCGGCACCGCCGCCGTGGTCGTCGGCGACCCGGCGGGCCACGCCGAGATCAGCCCCGTCGACGAGGTCGCCGCCGCGCTCACCGCCGCCGTCCTCGGCCCGCCCCCGGAGCGGCCCCGCACCGAGGTGATCGCGGCCGGTCCCGACAGCCTCGACCTGGACACCCTGCTCGACGTCATCCACGACACCCTCAACGCGTTCCGCGCCGCCCGCGGCGTCGCCCCGCTCGCCCGGCCGCCGCTGGTTCCCACCGAGCGCTGGAACCGCTTCTTCCTCCCGCTCGCCGACCGGTACCTCTCCCCGGTCCAGAGCCAGGCCGTCAAGCTCCTGGCCATGTTCCAGAGCTACACCGGCATGCGCCGTCCCTTCGCTCCCACCTGGAAGGTCACCGACCCCGCCGGCGCGATGGCCACCGCCGTCCGCCACTGGGCCGAACGCCGCCCCCGCCTTGCCCTGGCCCGCCCCGAACCCTGGACCCTCCTCGGCTCCGGTCGCTGAGCGCCCCGGTCGCTGAGCACACCGTCCGGTGCGCCCAACGGCCGGGGCCGCGGGGGGAGTCGGGGATCAGCCCTGGCTGCAGCTGACGGTGGGCCAGGTGGTGGAGCCGTTCTTCGTGATGGTCATGCCCCAGTTGTTGCCGGAGCCGTTGGGGGTGGCGACCAGGGTCTGGGCGTCGGGGTAGCTGGCGTTGACGTTCCAGGTGGCGCTGACCTTCTCGGGGGAGGGCACCTTGACGGTGACCTTCCAGGTGCTGGAGCCGGTGACGCTGACGTTCAGGTTGTAGCGGTCGCTCCAGGAGGAGCCGGCGGAGAGCGTCGCGCTGCAGCTCCCGCCGGTGCCGCCGCCGGTGCCGCCGCCGCCCGTGCCGCCGCCGCCGGTGGAGGAGCCCAGGGTGATGTTGGAGCTGCCGCTGCTCTGGTAGCCCTCGGTGGCGAGGATCTCGTAGTTCATGCTGCCGAGGTTCATGCCGTGCTGGGCCCAGGCGTCGAAGTGGTTGCCGACGGTGATGGTGCCGCCGGTGCGCTTGGACTGGCGGACGCTCCAGTACTGGTTGAAGGTCTTGTTGCCCTCGATGGAGGGGGCGTTGTAGCGGGTGGTCTCGTAGATGTCGTAGGTGCCGCCGTCGCTGGTGACGGTGCCCTTGTAGGTGCCGGTGGGCTTGTAGGAGCCGTAGTTCTCGACCACGTAGTACTCGACCAGCGGGTTGGTGGTCCAGCCGTACAGCGACAGGTAGGCGTTGCCGTTGGTGCTCCAGGTGCCGGAGTACGTCACGGGGTTGCGCGAGCCGGTGCTCCAGCCCTTGCCGGCCACGAAGTTGCCGACGTTGGTCCAGGAGGTGCTGTAGTTGCCGCCGCCGTTCACGGACATCGAGGACGAGCCGCTGCCGTCGCTCCAGAACGAGTAGAAGTACCCGCCGTCGTTGCCGGTCTGGTTGTTGGTGATGGTCGCGGCGTCGGCGGTGCCGGGGAGCAGGACGACGGCGGCGAGGGCCAGCGGGAGCAGGCGGGCCTTGTGGGGGATCTTCACGGGGCGATCCGTTCTGTGGATGGGGTGGGGGAGCGGAGGCCGTGGGGGTTCGGCGACAGTGTTGGACGGTGCCGGACGGGCTGTCAACGGTTTCGACAGAGTTTCCGAATGCGTCGGTTGTCGGTGAGTTGAGCAGTCGTCAGGAAAACTGCTGGTCAGAAGTGTTGTTGCCAGGCAGAAGCGGGCGCAGTCGAATGCCGGGCGGGCGCGTTCGATGGCGCTCGGCGGCACGGTGCGGCACAATTTTCGGAGACAGGGCTTCGAAAATTTCGAAGCCGAGGACGGCCGGGCCGGGCCGGGGGCCGGCGGTCGGGGTCGCGGAATTCGGATCTGCGGGAGCGGGGCCGAGCGGCCGCCGGAGCCGTGGAAATACGTACACGGCTGATCTCTTCCCGCTTTTCCGCGCGCCCGGGGAAAAGCGTTTTCCGGCTGCCCGGAATGCGGTTCAGGAGGTGGTGCAGCTGACGGTGGGCCAGGTGGTGGAGCCGTTCTTCATGATGGTCATGCCCCAGTTGTTGCCGGAGCCGTTGGGGGTGGCGACCAGGGTCTGGGCGTCGGGG
>NZ_JBHUWH010000340.1:0-8737 GCF_042670125.1 Kitasatospora sp. NPDC057198
CTTCGAGCCGGGGCGCCCCCGCGGAAGGGGTGCCCCGGCTCTCGTCGTGCGGTGGGCGGTGAAGTCCGGCGGTCCGCGGGGGAGCGGCCGGCGGGGGAGCGGTCGGCCGGGAGCGGGGCGGGGTCAGAGCTGCTCGGCGAGGTCCTCCTCCAGCGCGCGGGCCGCCGTCTCCAGCACCGCCACCAGCGACTGCAGCCGGTGCGGGTCGTAGCGCACGCTCGGCATCGACACCGACAGCCCGGCCACCGCCGCGCCCGCCGCGTCCCGCACCAGCACCCCGACGGCGGTCAGGCCGCGTTCGGAGCGCTCCCGGTTGACCGCGAACCCGCCGCGCCGCAGCTTCGCCAGCTCGGCCCGCAGCCGCGGCAGGTCCGGCCGCTCGCCGGGCCGGTCCCGGTAGCGCTCGGGCGCGTAGACCTCCTCCAGTTGCTCCCCGGTCAGTTCGGCGAGCAGCAGCAGCCCGGCGGTGGTGCGGTGCGCCGGGAAGACCATGCCCTCGCGCGAGCCCACCCGCAGGGTCTGCGCGGACTCCACGCTGGCGATGAACCGGGCGGTGTCCCCGGCCCGGACGATCAGGTTCACCGTCTCGTCCAGCACGTCCACCGCCCGGCGCAGGTGCGGCAGCGCCGCCGGGCGCAGCCGGGAGACCAGCGAGCGCGAGTGCGCGGCCAGCTCCAGCACCGGCCCGGCCCGGTAGACCCGGTCGTCGCCCTGCACCGCGAAGTCCCGGTAGACCAGCATCCCCAGGATCCGGTGCGCCGTGGAGCGGGCCACCCCCAGCCGCTCGGCAACCTGCGAGACCGTCGCCCCGCCCTCCATCTGCAGCATGGTCGCGGCCCGCAGCGCGTGGTCCACGCTGGCGATCGGGTACGGCGGCGGGGTCTTCAGCGGCTTGTCCACGGCGCGGCCTCCTACGGCCCCTCGACGGCTGTTCTGCTCTGAAGAATCTACATGTTCTCCTGGGCGGGACGAGGCACGCTGAGCCCGTGATCGAGTCCACCACCGCCCCAGACACCGCAACGGGCTCCCCGGTCCGGCTCCAGGCCGTCGCCGCGGACGGGCAGCCCGAGGTCACCCCGGCGCTCCACGAGCTCTACCGGGGCTTCGAACAGGAGCTGCTCGTCCCGCTGTGGACCGAGATCGGCGACCTGATGCCCGCCCACCCCCGCTCGCAGGCTGCCGCGCACCTGTGGCGCTGGCAGCAGCTGCGCGAACTCGCCGCCCGCGCGGGCGAACTGGTGCCGGTCGGACGCGGCGGCGAACGCCGGGCCGTCGCGCTGGCCAACCCCGGGCTCGGCGGCCGCCCGTTCGCCACCCCCACCCTGTGGGCCGCCATCCAGTACCTGATGCCCGGCGAGGACGCCCCCGAGCACCGGCACACCCAGCACGCCTTCCGCTTCGTCGTCGAGGGCGAGGGCGTGTGGACGGTGGTCGGCCGGGACCCGGTCGCCATGCGCCGCGGCGACTTCCTCCCGCAGGCCGGCTGGAACTGGCACGCCCACCACAACGCCACCAGCGAGCCGATGGCCTGGATCGACGGCCTCGACATCCCGTTCCAGTACACCGGCGAGACCCAGTTCTTCGAGTTCGGCCGGGACGAGATCTCCGCCGCCGAACGCACCACCCCCGACCGCTCCCGGGCCGAACGCCTCTGGGGCCACCCCGGGCTGCGCCCGGTCTCCGCCGCCCGTCCCGGCCCCGGCGGCCCCGGCGGCCCCGGCGGCCCCGGCGGCTCCGGCCCCGGCAGCCCGCTGCTCGCCTACCGCTGGGAGCACACCGACCGCGCCCTGGCCGACCAGCTCGCCCTGGAGGCCGAGGGCTTCGGCGGCACCGTCGAACCCGGCCACGCCGCCGTCCGGTTCACCGACCCGGCCACCGCCGGCGACGTGCTGCCCACCATCCGGGCCGAGATGCACCGGATCGCCCGCGGCGCCGAGACCGCGCCCGTCCGGGAGACCGGCTCCTCCGTCTACCAGGTCTTCGACGGCTCCGGCACCGTCACCGTCGGCGAACGGACCTGGACGGTCGGCCGCGGCGACCTGTTCACCGTCCCGTCCTGGCAGCTGCTCTCGGTCCGCTCCGAGGCGGGCGCCACCGACTCCGACTCCGGCGCGCTCGACCTGTTCCGGTTCGGCGACGCCCCGATCTTCGAAGCCCTGCACCTGCAGCGCACCCACCTGGAAGGAACCACCCGATGAAGCTCGCCACCCTCCGCACCGGCGGCACCACCCGGGCCGTCCGGCTCGACGGCGACACCCTGACCGACCTCGGGTACCCCGACCTCGGCGCGCTGCTCGCGGAGGAGGACTGGGCGGGGATCGCCGCCGCCGCGACCGGCACCACCCACCCGCTCGCGGGCGCCGAGTTCGCGCCCGTGGTGCCCAAGCCCTCCAAGGTGGTGTGCGTCGGCCTCAACTACCGCAACCACATCCAGGAGATGGGCCGCGACCTGCCCGAACACCCCACCCTGTTCGCCAAGTTCGCCGACTCGCTGATCGGCGCCGGGGACGACATCCTGCGCCCCGAGGAGACCGGGGAGTTCGACTGGGAGGTCGAACTCGCCGTCGTCATCGGCAAGCCGGTGCGCCGCGCCCGCGGCGGGCAGGCCGAGGCCGCCATCGCCGGGTTCACCGTCCTCAACGACATCACCTGCCGCGACTGGCAGTTCAGGACCCGCGAGTGGCTCCAGGGCAAGACCTGGGACTCCACCACCCCCGTCGGCCCGTTCCTGGTCACCCCCGACGAACTGCCCGGCGGCGTCCGCCCCGCGCTCGACGTCACGCTCACCGTCGACGGCGAGACCATGCAGTCCGACAACACCGGCGACCTGCTGTTCGACCCCGTCACCCTGGTCGAGTACGTCTCCACCGTCGTCCGGCTCAACCCCGGCGACCTGATCGCCACCGGCACCCCCGGCGGCGTCGGCCACGCCCGCAAGCCCGCCCGCTACCTGCGCGGCGGCGAGACGGTCGTCACCGAGGTCCAGGGCATCGGCCGGCTGGAGAACCGCGTCGTGCGGGACGGCGCCGAATGAGCGGCCGCACCCTGGCGGACGCCCGGGACTGGGCGGCCCACGGCACCCGGCTCTTCCTGGCCGCCGCCGAGACCTTCGGCCCCGCCGAGTACGCCGCCCCCGGCCCGCTCCCCGGCTGGAGCCGCGCCCACCTCGCCGCCCACCTGGCCGCCAACGCCGACGCGCTCGGCAATCTCGTCCACTGGGCCGCGACCGGCGAACCCACCCCGATGTACGCCTCCGCGGCGGAACGGCTGGCCGGCATCGAACGCGGGCGCACTCTGCCTGCCGCCGAACTCACCGCCCGGGTACGGGAATCCGCCGAGCGACTGACCGCCGGCCTGGACGCCCTCACCCCCGAACAGTGGCGGGCCCCCGTCACCACCGCCCAGGGCCGCACCGTCCCCGCCACCGAACTCCCCTGGATGCGTGCCCGCGAAGCCTGCGTCCACGCGGTCGACCTGGCGGCCGGCGTCACCTTCGCCGACCTCCCGGACGGCTTCCTGGCCGCCCTCTGCGAGGACGTCCTCGCCAAGCGGTCGGCCGCGCCCGGCCCGGCCCTCACCCTGCGCACCCCGGACGACAGCGCCCGCTGGTACCTGCCGGGCGGGGGCGAGAGCACGACCGTGACGGCCGAATTGCCGCTGATCGCCGCCTATCTGACGGGTCGTCAGCACATCGAGGGCGCCCCGCACCTCGGCCCCTGGCTCTGACCGCCCGGCCCCCGTCCGCCGGGCCTCTGCCCTCCCTGCCCCCGCCCTCCCGGCCCCGGTCCTCCCTTCCGTGATGTCGAAAGAAGCGCACTCATGAACCCTCCCTCCACCCCGGACGTGCTCGTCGTCGGCGGCGGCATCGGCGGTCTCGCGGCCGCGTTCGCGCTGGCCCGCAAGGGCCTGGGCGTGCGCGTGCTGGAGCGGGCGAAGGAGTTCGGGGAGGTCGGGGCGGGGCTGCAGATCGCGCCCAACTGCACCCGGATCCTCGCCGACTACGGCCTGCTGGACGAGGCCCGCGAACTGGGCGTGGTGCCCGACGGCATGGTGATGCGGGACGCGCTGGACGCCCGCGAGCTGACCCGCCTCGACCTGCGCGATCTCGAACGCCGGTACGGCCACCCGTACCTGGTGATCCACCGCAGCGACCTGCACGGCATCTTCCTGCGCGCCTGCCGGCGGGCCGGGGTCGAGCTGCTGACCGACCGGACGGTGGTCGACTATCAGCAGGACGGCGACGGCGCCCGGGTGCTGCTGGAGGACGGCGGCGTCGAGCGGGCCCCGTTGGTGATCGCCGCCGACGGGCTGCACTCGGTGGCGCGGCGCAAGCTGGTCGGCGACGAGGTGGTCAGCTCCGACTACGTCGCCTACCGGGCCGCCGTCCCGATCGAGCAGGTCCGGGAGAACGGGATCGCCGAGCACGACGTCACCGTGTACGTCGGCCCGCGCTGCCACTTCGTGCAGTACGCGCTGCGCGGCGGCGAGATGTTCAACCAGGTCGCCGTCTTCGAGTCGCCCGGGGCCAAGGCGGGCGAGGCGGACTGGGGCACCCCCGACGAACTGGACGCCGCGTTCGGCGCGACCTGCGACACCGTCCGCTCCGGCATCCCGCTGATGTGGCGCGACCGCTGGTGGCAGATGATGGACCGGGACCCGGTGGAGACCTGGGTGCACGGCCGGATCGCGCTGCTCGGCGACGCCGCGCACCCGCCGCTGCAGTACATGGCGCAGGGCGCGATCATGGCGATCGAGGACGGCTGGGTGCTCGCCGAGCACTACGCCCGGCTGCACGCCGAGGGCGAACCGCCGCGCTGGGACGACGCGCTGGCCGCCTACCAGGCCGTCCGGGTCGAGCACTGCCGGCGCGTCCAGACCACCGCCCGGTCCTGGGGCGAACTGTGGCACCTGGACGGCGAGGCCCGGCTCCAGCGCAACGCCATCATGCGCGAACGGGCCGTCGACGACTACGCGTTCACCGACTGGATCTACGGCCCGACCGCGCTCGTGCCCGAGCAGGAACCGCCGATGTTCACCCCGATCCCGCTGGAGCGCGCACGCCCGCAAGAGCAGCCGGTCCGGTGACGGCGCCCATCTGCACGGCACCCACCTGTACGGCACCGTCCGCACTCCGTCCGGCCGCTTCGACGGCGGCAGCGCGGCCCCGCCCGCGGAGGGCACGTCCCCGGCGCCGGACACGCTGCCCCGCGCGCTGTCGGCGGCGGCTGCCAGGATGCCGGACATGGCCGGAACGATCACCTACCTGCGCGGCGACGCCACCGCGCCCCAGGGCAAGGGCCCGCGGATTATCGCCCATGTCTGCAACGACCTCGGCGGCTGGGGCAAGGGCTTCGTCCTCGCCCTCTCCCGCCGCTGGCCCGAACCCGAAGCCGCCTTCCGCCGCTGGCACCGCGAGCGGGCCGGCAACGACTTCGGCCTCGGCGCCCTGCAACTCGTCCAGGTCGGGCCGCAGTTGTGGGTCGCCAACCTGGTCGGCCAGCGCGGCATCCGCACCGGCCGCTCCACCGGCGTCCCCGTCCGCTACGAGGCGATCGACGCGGCCCTCGCCAAGCTCGCCCCCGAGGCCCGCCGGCTCGGCGCCTCCGTCCACATGCCCCGGATCGGCTGCGGCCTGGCCGGCGGAAAGTGGGAACGCGTCGAACCCCTGATCACCGCCCGCCTCACCGACCGGGGCGTGCCCGTCACCGTCTACGACCACGGGTAGCGGACGGGCCCGTTCCGGGGACCGCCCCCTTCCGCGGCGGGCGATCGGGAGGGCGCTCGAGATGCGCCGGGTGTTCGAATCCGGTGCGTCCGGGGGAGCGGGGGGAAACGCATGGACCTGCGGCAACGAGTGGTGCGGCGCGATCCGTTCGTCACCTGGGTGCTCAACTGCCTGGCGGTGGTGTCCGTCCTGCTGTTCGTGCACACCATGGTGCGGCAGAACCTGTCCGAGCCGGACCGGCGGCCCCGGCCGTGGTCCTGGCAGCTGCTCGACGTGCAGAGCGCCACCGCGGCCGATCCCGTCGATCCCGCTGATCCCGCCGGTTCCGTCGATCCCGCTTCCCCCGCGGGGCCGGGGCGGGCGGCAGCACCGGATGGACCACCCGGGACGCGGTCATCGCCGCCGCGGCCGCGCGCGGGCTGCGTTCCGGCACGGACTACCGCCTCACCTCGGTGGCCCCCAACGCCGTCGTCGCCGGGGAGTAGCGCAGCCTGCTCGCCCGGTTCACCGAGCCCGCCCTCGCGGTGATCCGGGACGCCTACGTCCGGGTGACCGTCCGGTACGTCCGGAACCGGCTCGGCGACCTCCACCAGAAGGTCGTGCCCTGCCTGGTCGACGTCGACCGCGTCCTCCAGCACGCGGGGCCCGACCTGCTCTGACACCCCCTACGATGCCGGGTATGACGGAGGACGCCGGTGATCTGGACGGGCTGGTCCGCAAGCGGATCCGGGCGCTGCGGCTCGCGCAGGGCTGGTCGCTGGAGGAGCTGGCGGTCCGGGCCGGGCTGAGCCAGTCCTCGCTGAGCCGGATCGAGAACGGGCAGCGCCGCCTCGCGCTCGACCAGCTCGTCACCCTGGCGAAGGCCCTGGACACCACGCTGGACCAGCTGGTGGAGACCGCCACCGAGGACGTGGTGATCAGCCCGACGGTGGACGCCCGGCACGGCACCATGCGCTGGCCGGTCAAGGGCGACCCGGGGATCAGCGTGGTGCGCCAGCGGGTGACCGGGCCGCCGCCCGACAACCCGGCCCGGATGCGCGCCCACCCCGGACGGGAGTGGCTGGTGGTGCTCTCCGGCACCGCGGTCCTGATGCTCGGCCACCGCCGGATCCGGCTCACCACCCACCAGGCCGCCGAGTTCCCCACCATGATGCCGCACGCCCTCGGGGCCGAGGGCGGCCCGTGCGAGGTCCTCGGCATCTTCGACCGGGACGCCCGCCGCGGCCACCTGCCCGACCCGGGCCCGCGCGACCGCTGACGGCCCGGCCCCGTCCGGCCCGGCCCGGCCCGGTTCGGCCCCGCCCGGCCCGGTCCGACTTGCGCCTGCGGCATGCGGCAATGGCAAGGTCTTGCGTGTTCCGGGAGGACGCGTGCCGTACGCGCATGACGGCCGTACGGTGGCCCCATGAGCCACCCGCACACCCCCGCCCACGGACACGCCGAGCACCAGCAGCACCCGCACCCGCATCCGCATTCGGGCGGGGACGACGCCGAGCAGGCCGAGGTCCTCGACCTGGACGCCGAGGTGCTGGCCGGGCACCTCGCCGCGATCACCGACTGGCTGCCGCTGGACGCCGAGCCGCAGCAGATCGTCGACCTCGGCGCCGGGACCGGCGCCGGCACCTTCGCGCTGCTGCGCCGCTTCCCCGCCGCCCGGGTCACCGCCGTCGACGCCTCGCCCGGACACCTGCTGCGCCTGCGCGAGAAGGCCGCCGCGCTGGGTCTGGACGACCGGATCAGCACCGTGCAGGCCGACCTGGACGCCGCCGACTGGCCCGACCTCGGCACCCCCGACCTGGTGTGGGCCTCCGCCTCGATGCACCACATGGCCGACCCCGGCCGGGCCCTCGTCCAGGTGCGCGAACTACTGCGCGGGGGCGGCCTGTTCGCCCTGGTCGAGCTGGCCGGCTTCCCGCGCTTCCTGCCCGCCGACGCCCCCGCCGACCGCCCCGGCCTGGAGGAGCGCTGCCACGCCGCGACCGACCGCCTGCACGCCGAGCACGTCCCGCACCGCGGCGCCGACTGGGGCCCGCTGCTGACCGCCGCCGGGCTCACCGTCACCGGCGAACGCACTGTCGAGGTCGACATCGACGCCACCGAGCACCCCTCGGTCGGACGCTACGCCCTGGCCACCCTGCGCCGGATCCGCACCGCAGCCGCCGAGCACCTCGACCCTGCCGACCTCGCCGCCCTGGACCGCCTGCTGGACGCCGACGGCCCCGGCAGTGTCGCCCTGCGCGAGGACCTCGCGGTGCGCACCCAGCGCCAGGTCTGGGCCGCCCACCGCTGAACCTCCCCGCGGGGGCGGACGGCTCGCCGCCGGACACCCGGGCGGGTGCGGGCCGCCCGGCACCGGACGTCCGGGCGGCTCAGGGCCGTTCGTACAGGGCGCGGCCGATCCGGCGGCCCAGCAGGAGGTGGGCGAGCAGGGCGCCGAGGGTGTTGAGCAGCACGTCGTCCACGTCGAAGGCCCGGCCCTCCACCAGGAGGCCCTGCGCCGCCTCGACCGTGACCATCACCAGTGCGGTCAGCGCCGTCACGGCCAGGACGCCGCGCAGCCGGGGGAACAGCACCGGCAGCAGCACGCCGAACGGCATGCCCAGCAGGACGTTCCCGCCGACCTGCTGGGCCGCGGCCCGGACGGCGGGCTGTTCCAGGTAGCCCCGGAGCGAGGCGCCGAGGTGGAAGTTGGGGTGCACCAGGTTCCGTGCGCCGGGCTGCGGCACCAGCGTCATCCGGGCCAGTCCGACCGCGAACACCACGGTCAGCACCAGCCCGGCCAGCAGGACCAGCCACCGGACGGCGGCGGGCAGCGGCCCGCGCCGGTGCAGGAACGGCTGGTCGGGCCGCTTCGCCGGCCCGGCGCCGGGTGCGGACGCGGACGACGGCGCGGGCCGGTCGCGCCAGCGCCTCCACCAGGCGCCCCCGCCCCCGCCGGTCCGTCCGCCGTCCGCCGGTCCTCTGCCGCCCGTCGCTCGTCCGCCGCCCATCATCGAGCCCTCGCCTTCGTGC
>NZ_JBHUWH010000341.1:0-8717 GCF_042670125.1 Kitasatospora sp. NPDC057198
ACGCGCAGACACACATGGCGGCGATCATCACGGAACACCTCGACCGCAACGATCACCGCCAGCGATCACGCCACGCAGTTGATCAATTACCCGACCCTTTCTCAGCCGAGGTGGGTGCGGGCCCAGTCGGCGAGCAGCCGGGCGCAGTCGTCCACCGACTCCCGCCAGCTGCGGACCGCGCCGTCGCCCGCCTCGTCGCTGACGTGCTTGACCAGCCGGACCGGCAGCCCGGCGCGGCGGGCGACGGTGGCCACCGCGTACCCCTCCATGTCGACCAGGTCGGCGCTGCCGGCCAGCAGGTCGCGCTCGGCGTCGGCGGAGACGAAGCGGTCACCGGTGGCGAGCACCGGCCCGGCCGGGCCGAGGTCGATCGGGCCGTCCATCGGACGCCCGGTGAGCCCCTCCAACAGCACGGTGTCCAGGTCGTGCTGGAGCACCCGGCCGATCTCGTGGGTGCCGCCGAGACCCGGCTTGAGCGCGCCCGCCGTCCCCAGGTTGACGACGGAGGCCGGCCGCTCACCACCCGCCAGCAGGGCCGCCAGCGCGGCGGCCGCGTTGAGCTTGCCCATGCCGGTGAGCAGCACCGGCAGCCCGCCGCCGAGGTGCGCGGCCTCCTCAGGCAGGGCGACGACGAGCAGCGGGCGGTCGGGCACGACGGTTCCGGTCAGACGCATGGCGCCCAGCTTACGAGGACGGCGGACGACGACCGGACGGGCATCGGGGCGCAGCCGGGCGGGCGCCGGGCGGATACCGGGGCGCTGCTGAACGGGCACCGGGCGGGCGCCGGGCCCCGCGGGCCCCCGTGGCCGGGTCCGTCGGGCACAAGTCGGTCACCGCCCGGCGAACAGCAGGCCAACTCCGGCCGTTTCGGCCGTTCCGCGTGGTGATACTGCCCGGAGACGTGGCCGGTGGAGCCGAGGGGGGAACGGTGGCCGCACAGACCCAGGGGGGCGTCCTCGCGCCCTCCCCGGCCGGTGGACCGGTCGTGGTGCCCGCCGGCGGGAGGCTGTCCGGCCCGCTGGTGCGGCTGCGGCGGGCCGCCGGCACTCCGCCGGGGCGGTTGCGTGCGGCGGCCGCGGTGCTGGTGGCGCTGGCGCTGGTGTTCGGGGTCACGGCGGCCTGGCAGTCCGCGGAACGGGCCGCGGCGGCCCGGCAGTTGGCGTCCCGCAGCGAACCGCTCAGCCAGGACGCGGCCGAGCTCCACCGCTCGCTGGCGGACGCCGACGCCACCGCCGCCGCGGGCTTCCTGATGGCCGCCGCCGAGCCGCCCGAGGTGTACGCGCACTACCGGGCCGACCTGGACACCGCGGCCCGGCTGATCCCGCGGGCCGCCGCGCGCAGCGGGAACTCCGCCGAGACGCAGCGGCTGCTGGCCGAGCTGGGCAGTCAACTGCCGTACTACGCGGGGCTGGTGGAGAGCGCCCGCGCGATCAACCGGGAGGGCCTGCCGCTCGGCGGGGCCTATCTGCGGTACGCCTCGGCGTACCTGCAGCAGGAGGTGCTGCCGAACGCGCAGCGGCTCGCCGACGCCGAGGCGGCCGCGCTGGACGGCGACTACGACGCGGCGGCCGCGGTGCCGTGGGCGGCGCTGGTGCTGGGCGGGCTGCTGCTGGGCGCGCTGGGCCGCTACCAGGTGGTGCTGTTCCGGCGCACCAACCGGGTGTTCAATCCGGGCCTGCTGACCGCCTCGGCCGCGGTGCTGACCGCGCTGCTGTGGACGGCGGCCGGCACCGTCTCGGCCGGCACCGGCCTGCACGAGGCCCGTACCCAGGGCATCGCCCCGCTGCGCGACCTGAACCGGGTCCGGGTGGAGGCGCTGCGGGCGCACACCGCCGAGGTCCTCGACCTGGTCTCGCGCGGCGCCACCAGGAAGTTCGAGGGCGAGTGGGGCACGCTGGCGAAGACGCTGACCGCCCCGGCCGGGGAGACCGGTTCGGTGGCCGGCCTGCTGACCGCCGCGCCGGACCGGGCCCGGGGCCGACTGGCCGAGGCCCAGCACTGGTTCGGGGTGTGGCAGCAGCGGCACGCGGACGCCGCGGGGCTCGACGGGGACGGCGCGTACGAGAAGGCGCTGAGCGCGACCCTCTCGCCGAGCCGCGACGACACCGCGCGGGCCGCGTTCGACGCCGCCGGGCAGCAGTGGGAGCAGGCCGGCCGGGCCGAGCAGGCCGCGTTCGAGGCGGCCGCGGGCGGCATCGACGGCACGCTGACCGTGCAGGCCGCGGCGACGGCGCTGCTGGCCGCGCTGGCGGTCGGCGGCACGGTGCGCGGCCTCGGCCGCCGACTGGCCGAGTACCGGTAACGGGGGGAGCGAAGGATGCGCGGGGCGAGGACCGGAACGCTGCTGGCGGCCGCGGCGCTGCTGGCGGGCTTGCTCGGCACCGGCGGTTCGGCCGCCGGGGCGGGCGGCGGGGCGGGCGGCGGCCGCGGGGAGGCGCTGGTGCACACCGCCGGGGCGCCGCAGAACGCCGGGGCGCCGGGCAGCGCGGCGGCGCCGGGCAGCGCGGTGGCGGCGGGCAGCGCGGTGGCGGCGGACGGCTGCGACACCGGTGCGTCGCTGCCGCCCGAGGAGCGGGTCGGGCAGCGGATCCGGGCGATCCGCGAGCGCGGCTACCTGGTCGTCGGCATCGACCAGAGCGCCTACAACTGGGGCTACCGGGACTCCCAGACCGGCCGGATCGAGGGCTTCGACATCGACCTGGCGCGCGCCGTCGCCGAGTCGGTCCTCGGCAGCCCGGACAAGGTGCAGCTCAAGACCGTCGCCACCGCCGACCGGGTCGCCCTGCTCCAGGACCCGAAGCACCCGGTCGACATGATCGCCCGCGCGATGACCATCACCTGCTCGCGGCTGGAGCAGATCGCCTTCTCCGCGCCGTACTTCAACGTCTCCCAGCGGGTGGTGGCGCCGAAGTCCGAGCACGCCCGCAGCGTGGACGAGGCGCTGCGCGGCAAGGACGTCTGCGTGGCGGACAACTCCTCCTCGGCCGCCGCGCTGGACGGCGACCGGCACGGCGCGGCCAACGTCCTGCGGCCCGAGAACCAGCTGGACTGCCTGGTGCTGATGGAGGTCGGCAAGGCGCGGGCCACCCTGTCGGACAGCTCGCTGGCCTACGCGATGGTCGCCCAGGACCAGACCATGGAGCTGGTCGGGGACCCCTTCCTCCCCACGTACATGGGCGTCGGCATGAACAAGCAGGACACCGACCTGGTCGCCTGGGTCAACCAGGTGCTCGTCGACTGGCGCAACAGCGGCGGCTGGCAGGCCAGTTACGACCGGTGGCTGCGTCCCAGCATGGGGGATCCCGGCCCGTACCGGCCGTGGTGAGCACCGGGACGGCGGCGGTGGCGGCGCGGGGGACGGCGGTGGCGGCGGGCGGACGGGCACCCCGGAACGGGAGCCGGAGCGGGGACGGGAACCGGAACCGGAGCGGGAATCCGGGGGACCGCCGTCCGCTCGGTGCCGGGCGTCGGGGAGACTGGCGGCCGACGGGCCGTCACCCGGACCTCCCCAGGACCGGCGTCCCGTCACCACGCCAGTGGCCGAGAGGAGGAACCGCGTTGGCCGGAACGACCCGCCCGGTGATGAACCGTGAGGAGGTCGACCGCGCGCTGGCCCGGCTGGGTGCCGAGCGCGACGCGGTCGAGGCGGCGCTGCTGGCGCTCCAGGACCACCCGGGGCTGCGGCTGCTGACCGGCGCCGAGCTGTCCGGGCGCACCCGGGAGCGCTGGGCGGTCGCCGAGGGCGGGGTCGCCCTGCTGTGGGCGCTGTTCGACCGGTACGCGGAGGCGCTGGCCTCGGCCCGCGCGGTCCGCTCCCGGCGCACCCGGCCCACCGCCGCCGAACTCGCCGAGCTGGGCGAGCTGCTGGCCGGCCGCTCGGTGACCGTCTCCGGCGGCCGGCTCCCCCACCCGTCCGGCCAACTCGCCTCCTCCGCGCGACTGGTGGAGCAGGTCACGCTGGGCGAGCTGCTGGAGCGGATGAACGGCTGGTACGCGGTGGTGGTCGAGGTGGTGAGCGCCGTCGACGCGGTCTGGTCGGCGCTGCCCGCCCGGATCGACCTGCTGCTCGCCGAACTCGGCCGGGTGCAGATGCTGGCCGGCTCGGTCGGGGTGCGCCCCGGCGGCCACCCGCTGGCCGACGACCTCGACGACCTGGCCCGGCAGTTGACCGCGCTGCGGGCCCTGGTGGTGGCCGACCCGCTGGCGCTGTGGCGGCCCAGCCGGGTGCCTGCGCAGCGCGGCCGGGCCGCCGAGGGCGCGGCCTGGGCCTCCCCCACCGGCGCGGTGGACACCTCCGGGTTCGACCGGATGGGACGCCGGCTGGACGACGTGCGGGTCGAACTGGAGGGCCTGCTGCGGCTGCGCGACGAGTCCCACGAGCGGCTCCAGCAGGTCGCCGACCTGCTCCAGCGCGCCGACCTGACGCTCGCCGAGGCCCGCCGGGCGCGCGGCGAGGTGCTGGCGAAGATCGCCGCGACCGAGGTGCCCGCCGTGCCCGGCCCGCCCTCCGCGCTGCGCGAGGCGATCGGCCAGGCCGTCGACTACCAGCAGACCGGCCAGTGGCACCGGCTCGGCCCGCTGCTGGACGCGCTGGAGGACGCCGCTGCCAAGGAACTCGGCCGGGCCCGGCAGGCGCTCACCGAGGTCGCCCAGCCGCTCGCCCTCCGGGCCGAACTGCGCGGCCGGCTGGAGGCGTACAAGGCGATGGCGGCCCGGCTCGGCCTGGCCGAGGACCCCGAGGTGGTCGAGCGCTTCGAGAAGGCCCGCTGGCTGCTGTGGAGCGCCCCGTGCGACCTGCGGGCCGCCGCCGAGGCGGTCGGCCGCTTCCAGCAGGCCCTGCGCGCGCCCGAACGGCAGCCGCCGCAGCCGGCCCCGCCGCCGCAGGTCCAGGACACCGAGCAGGGGGAGGACAGCGATGGCTGAGGCATGCGCCCGCGCGGACTGCAGCGGGGAGATCGACCCGGACGGCTACTGCACCGAGTGCGGGCTCGCCCCCGAACGCGGCAAGTCCGCGCCGCACGCCCCCGCGCCGGGCGTCCCCGCGCCGGGCGTCCCGTGCGGGCGCGACGGCTGTACCGGGGAGATCGACGCCGACGGGTACTGCACCGAATGCGGCCTCGCCGCCGCGCCCGCTCCGGCCCCCGCGTCCGCCGCCGTCCCGGCCCCCGCACCCGCCGCCCGCCCGCTGCCCGGCCCCGGCGACGCCTGCGGGCGCGACGGCTGCGCGGGCACCCTCGACCCGGACGGCTACTGCGACGACTGCGGCCTCGCCGCCGCACCCGCCACCGCCGTCCCGGCCTCCGCGCCCGCCGCAGTCCCGTCGTCCGTCCCGTCCGGCGGTGTCCCGTCCGGCGGTGTCCCGTCCCGCGGTGCCTCGGGCCGTTCGCCGTCCGGGCGTTCGGGCCGGTCGGGCCGGTCGGGGCGCGGCGGTTCGGTGTCGGTGCGCGGTTCGCAGGGCGGCACCGGCACGGCCAGGCGCGGCAACCTGGGGGCGGGCCTGGTGGCGATCGCCCCGGTGCCGGCCGCGGACCCGGCGCTGGCGGTGCTGGCGAACCCGGAGGTGCCGGAGCGCAAGCGGTTCTGCTCGCGCTGCGACCAGCCGGTGGGCCGGGGGAAGGACGGCCGTCCGGGCCGCCCGGAGGGCTTCTGCACCAGGTGCGGCACCGCGTACTCGTTCAGCCCGAAGCTGTCGCGCGGCGACCTGGTCGGCGGCCAGTACGAGGTGATGGGCTGCCTGGCGCACGGCGGCCTGGGCTGGATCTACCTGGCGGTGGACCGGCGGGTGAACGACCGCTGGGTGGTGCTGAAGGGCCTGCTGGACACCGGGGACGAGGACGCGCTGGCGGTGGCGATCGCCGAGCGGCGGTTCCTGGCCGAGGTCGACCACCCGAACATCGTCCGGATCATCAACTTCGTCGAGCACCCGGACTCCCGGACCGGCGCCGCCGACGGCTACATCGTGATGGAGTACGTCGGCGGCAAGTCGCTGCGGGACATCGCCAACGAGCGGCTGGGCCCGGACGGGCGGCGCGAGCCGCTGCCGGTCGAGCAGGCGCTGGCGTACGGGCTGGCGGCGCTGCCCGCGCTGGGCTACCTGCACGCCCGCGGGCTGGTGTACTGCGACTTCAAGCTGGACAACGTGATCCAGTCGGACGACATGCTCAAGATCATCGACCTGGGCGCGGTTCGCCGGCCCGACGACGACGGGCCGGTCTACGGCACCGTCGGCTACCAGGCCCCGGAGATCGCCACCGCCGGGCCCTCCCCCGCCTCCGACCTGTACACGGTGGCCCGCACGCTGGCCGTGCTGACCTTCGACTTCCGCGGCTACACCGAGCGCTGGCGGCACGAACTCCCGGGCCCGGACGAGGTCGGGGTGTTCGCCCGGTACGAGTCCTTCCACCGGCTGCTGGTGCGCGCCACCGACCCGGACCCGGCCCGCCGGTTCGCCTCCGCGGAGGAGATGGCCGGGCAGCTGACCGGTGTGCTGCGCGAGGTGCTGAGCCTCCAGGACGGCCGGGCCCGGCCCGCGCCCTCCACCCTGTTCGGCCCCGAACTTCGGGTCGTGGAGACCGAGTTGACCGAGCACGCGCCGGACGCTCGAGCCGCCGCGCTGGCCCTGCCCGCGCCGCTGCCCGACCCGGCCGACCCGAACGCGGGCCTGCTCGGCACGCTGCCCGCCGCCGCGCCCGCCGAGGTGCTGGCCGCGCTCCGGACGGCCGGCGCCGACTCCCCCGAGCTGCGGCTGCGGGCGCTGCGCACCCACCTGGAGCTGGCCGACACCGCGGCCGCCGCCGGGGTGCTGGCCGCGCTGGAGGCCGAACACCCCGACGACTGGCGGGTGGTGTGGCACCGGGGGCTGCTCGCCCTCGCCACCGGCCGGCCCGACGAGGCCCGGGACGCCTTCGAGGCGCTGTACGACGCGTTCCCCGGCGAGGGCGCCCCCAAGCTGGCGCTCGCGCTCTGCGCCGAACTGCTCGGCGACACCGCGGCCGCCGCCGGGTACTACGCCCTGGTCAACGTGGTCGACCGGTCGTTCGTCGGCGCCGCGTTCGGCCTGGCCCGGGTCCGCTTCGCGGCCGGCGACCGGGACGGCGCGGTCGCCGCACTGGAGGCCGTCCCGGAGGGCTCGGCGCACTGGACCGCCGCCCGGATCGGCACCGTCCGGGCCCGGTTGCGCGGCCGGGCCGCCACCGAGCCGCTGGCCGCCGAACTCGCCGACAGCTCCGCCCGGCTCGCGGCGCTCACCCTGGACGCCCGGCGGCGCGAGGAACTGGCCGTCGAGGTACTGGACTCGGCGCTGAACTGGGTGCTGGCGGGGGCCGCCGGGAAGCCCGCCACGCTGACCGTGCTGGGACATCCCGCCGCGGAACGGGAACTGAGGCTCGCCCTGGAACACTCCTACCGGATGTTGGCCCGGTTGTCCGACCGGGCCGAGACGAGGATCGAGTGGGTGGAACGGGCCAACCGGGCCCGCCCCAGGACATGGGTGTGAACATGCCGCAGCAGACCGAGTGCCCGAACTGTGCCGAACCGCTGGGCTCGCAGGACGCGTTCTGCGGGGCGTGCGGCACCGCCCTGACCGGGCCGCCGACACTGCGCGACCTGCCCGTCGTGCCCAGTTGCCCGCACTGCGGCTCCGCCGACCTCACCGACGGCTGGTGCCAGGGCTGCGGGCAGGCCCAGCCGCGTGAACGCGACCACCAGGAGCGGGAGCTGACCGGCGTCGCGGCGGTCTCCGACCGCGGGCTGCGCCACCACCGCAACGAGGACGCGTTCACCGTCGCCACCGCCGAGGGCCCGGCCGGCACGCCCGCCGTGCTCGCCGTGGTCTGCGACGGCGTCTCCTCCTCCTCCCGCCCGGACGAGGCGTCCGCCACCGCCGTCACCGCCGCCGCCGACTCGCTGGTCGCCGCGCTGGCGGCCGGCCGCGAGCCCGGCCAGGCGATGCGCGAGGCGATCGGCGCCGCCAACCGGGCCGTCACCGCGCTGGCCCACGACGGCACCGCCCCCGACGGCCGGCACAGCAACGCGCCCGCCTGCACCTACGTCAGCGCGATCAGCTCCGACGGCCTGGTCACCATCGGCTGGGTCGGCGACACCCGCGCCTACTGGATCCCGGACGACCGCGAGTCCGCCGAGCCGTACCGGCTCACCGAGGACGACTCCTGGGCGGCCCGGATGGTCGCCGCCGAGCTGATGGCCGAGGCCGAGGCGTACGCCGACCCGCGCGCCCACGCCATCACCGGCTGGCTCGGCGCCGACGCCGAGGACCTCGACCCGCACACCGTCAGCTTCACCCCGCACGTCCCCGGCGTGCTGCTGATCTGCACCGACGGCCTGTGGAACTACGCCGAGGCCGCTACCGACCTGGCGTTCTTCGTCCGCGCCGACGCCCGGACCGAACCGCTGGCCACCGCCCAGGAGCTGGTGCGCTTCGCGGTGGAGCGCGGCGGGCACGACAACATCACCGTCGCCGTCCTGCCGATCGACCCGCCCGCCGTGCCGCCCGCCCACGACGCCACCCTGCTCGACGTGCCGCTGCCGCGCGCCGCCGACCCGGACGCCACCGTGCCGCTGCGCCCGACCGCGCCGCCCGCGCCCGCCGCCGCACCGCCGGCCCCGCCCGCCGCACCGCCCGCCGCACCGCCGGCTCCCGCGGCGCCGCCCGCCCCGGCCGCGCCGCCCGTCCCGGTGCCCTCCGCTCCGCCCGTCCC
>NZ_JBHUWH010000342.1:0-8689 GCF_042670125.1 Kitasatospora sp. NPDC057198
CGCGCGTTCCGCGGGGGCTCGGCCGTCGGGTCAGCCCTGGTGGGGCGGCGGGTAGCCGTACCCCGGGGGCGGTGCCTCGTGCGGCGGCGGGTAGCCGTAGCCCGGCTGCGGGGCCTGCGGCGGGTACGGCTGGCCCTGCTGCGGGTAGCCGCCCTGCTGCGGCGGGGGCTGCTGCCACGGCTGGCCCTGCTGCGGGTAGCCGCCCTGCTGGGGGTAGCCGCCCTGCTGCGGCGGCTGCGGGTACTGCTGCTGCTGGTACGGCTGGCCCTGCTGCGGGTACTGCTGCTGGCCCTGCCAGCCGGCCTGCTGCTGCGAGCGGGCGATGTCCTCGCCGACCAGCGTCGCCAGCTCGAAGTAGGCGTCGCGGACCTTCGGGCGCATCATCTGCAGGTTGACCTCGGCACCGGCCGCCAGGCTCTCGTCGAACGGCACCACCACGACGCCGCGGCAGCGGGTCTGGAAGTGCGCCACGATGTCCTCGACCTTGATCATCTTGCTGGTCTCGCGCACCCCGGAGACCACCGTGATCGACCGCTGCACCAGGTCCGCGTAGCCGTGCGCGGACAGCCAGTCCAGGGTGGTCGAGGCGCTGGAGGCGCCGTCCACGCTGGGCGTGGCCACCACGATCAGCTGGTCCGCGAGGTCCAGCACGCCGCGCATCGCCGAGTACAGCAGACCGGTGCCGGAGTCGGTCAGGATGATCGGGTAGTGCTGCCCGAGCACCTGGATGACCTGGCGGTAGTCCGAGTCGTCGAAGGTGGTGGAGACCGCCGGGTCCACGTCGTTGGCGACGATCTCCAGGCCCGAGTTCGGGTCCTGCGAGGTGTACTGGCGGATGTCCATGTAGTTGCGGATGTTCGGGATCGCCGTCACCAGGTCGCGGATGGTCGCCCCGGTCTGCCGCTTGATGCGGCGGCCCAGGGTGCCCGCGTCCGGGTTGGCGTCGATCGCGATGACCTTGTCCTGCCGCTCGCTGGCCAGCGTCGCGCCCAGCGAGGTGGTGGTCGTGGTCTTGCCGACACCGCCCTTGAGGCTGATCACCGCGATCCGGTAGCAGGTCATCACCGGGTGCCGGATCAGCTCCAGCTTCTGCTGCCGGCCGGCCTGCGCCGACTTGCCGCCGAACTGGAACCGCGACTGCTTCTGCGCCTTCGGCTGACCGCGCAGCAGCCGGTCCGAGGACAGCTCCACCGCGGCCGTGTAGCCGAGCGCCGCACCGTGCGCGGACGGCTGCGCGGCCGCCTGCTGGAACTGCGCCGGAGCCTGCGGAGCACCGCCGACGCCGTGCTGCGGGCCGGGCGGCGCGTACGGCTGCCCGCCCATGGTCTGGCCGGGCTGCGGCCAGCCGCCCGCCCGCGGGTCGGCCGGCGGCTGCGCCTGCGGGGGCTGGGCCTGCGGGGGCTGGGCCTGCGGGGGCTGGCCCTGCTGCGGCTGCGGCTGGTTCGGCCACTGCGGGGGCTGCTGCTGGGCGTCCGGCTGCGGGAACGGCGGCTGGCCCTGCTGCGGGTACGGCGGCTGCTGCTCCTGCGGCGGGAACGGCTGCTGCGGCGGGGCCTGCTGGGCGACCGGCGGCGGGCCCGGCACCTGCGGCGGCTGCGCGGCCTGCTCCACCGGCGGCTGCGGCTGCTCCGCCGGCGGCGCCGCGTTCGCCGCCGCGGCGTTCGGGACGGCGGGCGGCTGCGGGGCCTGCGGGACGGCGGGCGGCTGCTCCGCCGCCGGCGGCGGGCCCGGCACCTGCGGGGGCTGCGGCTGCTGCTGAGGGGGCTGCTGCTGGGCGTCCGGCTGCGGCGGGAACGGCGGCTGCCCCTGCTGCGGGAACGGCGGCTGGGCCTGCGGCGGCTGCTGGACGGCCGGCGGCTGCGGGGCCTGCTGGGCGGTCGGCGGCGGGCCCGGCACCTGGGGCGGCGGGGCCTGCTGCACCGGTGGCGGCTGCACCTGCGGCGGCTGCACCTGCTGCTGGACGGGCGGTTGCGGCGCCGCTACCGGAGCACCGGGCGCGGCGCTCTGGGTGTACCAGGACGGGGCGCTGTAGTCCGGGGCGTCGGACCAGTCATCGTCGTCCTCGGCCGCGTTGTCGCCGACGTAGACGCCGTCCCGATCGCTGCTCACTGGGGCTCCCTCGTTCTCGCCGAAGCTGCTTCGGCGGTTGCCGTCGGGCAACAAGACTAGGCCGTGCAGGTGCCCGCGTTGAAGGCGGTGCCCGACCTGACGGCGAATCCGGTCGCACCGGCCGGCCGGCCCGCCCCGGGGGCCCGGGGCCCGTCCGAAGTGCGCCGACCGGCCGGGGCCGGTCAGTCCATGCGGCGCGGACCGCCCAGCACCTGGGTCTCGGCCTCGCCCTGGTTGGTCATCACGTACTGGCGCCGCATCCGGGTCGCCCACAGCGTCACGTTGTCCGGCAGCGTCGGCAGCGCGCTGACGTCGCCGGGGGCCAGCGACAGCAGCCGGCCCAGCAGATCGGCCTCCTGCGGGGAGACCCGCTGCAGGCCGACCAGGTCGGCCGAGTTGATCACCCGGGCGGCGTTCGGGCCCAGGTACGGCAGCACCGTCAGCGTGGTCTGCCAGGGCGTCGCCGACAGCCGGCTGCGGTTGGGCCGGGCGCCCAGGTCGCGGACCACCAGAACGGGGGACGCCACCGAGGCGCCCTGCGCGCCCAGCCGCCCCACCTGGTGGATCGTCACGCACGGCTGGCCGCCGCCCGCGGCCTGCGCCATCGGCGCCCACGCCTGCGGACGGCCGGTCTCCACCGCGATCCGGGCCCCGGTCGCGGCCGCGCGCAGCGCGATCAGCTGCGCCGTCCACATGCCGCCGACCAGCACCACCTCGAACGCGGACGGGCGGAACAGGCCGATCACGGCGGGCTGCTGCTGGTGGTCCAGGCCGATCACCACGCCGTCGTCGCCGACCGGGAAGGCCAGCGCCGACAGGTCCTCGACGGTCAGCACGTGCTTCTCCCGGCGCGGGCCGCGCAGGCCGTAGCCGGGGCGCACCCGCACCGGGCGCTGCTCGACCGGCTGCGGGGCCTGGCCGGGGTAGGTCTGGTAGGCCATCAGGACGTCCCTCCCAGGGGCAGCGTGGCGAGCAGGCCGGGGGCGTGCTCCAGGTCGAGGCGGGTCAGCGAGGCGCCGCTGTGCTGCGCCCGGGACTCCGCCTGGCGGCCCATCTGGTCGAGCCTGGCCTCGTTGTGCTCGGTCAGCCGCAGGTGGCCGCTGAGCGCCACCGAGCCGCCCATCGCGCGGGACGCGGTGACCGAGAAGGTCGAGGCGAACGCGGGCGTGCCGGTCAGCTGGTTGACCAGGTCGGGGGCGGCCACCCGGCCGCCGCCCATGCCGGGGCGGGACAGCACCGGCCACTTGGAGATCCAGTAGGTGGCGTGCCAGCGGTCGTCGATCCGGCAGGACTTCGCCGACTCCTGGGTGCGGCGCACGCCGACCCCGCCGCCGCCGGAGCCCTGCCGGCCCGCCACGGCCACCGGGTTCGCGCACACCGAGATGGCCAGGGCGGCGATCAGCTCGCGCTCGTCCAGGACGGTGGCGGTGAACCCGGCGCTGTTGAGCCGGCCGGCCAGCTGGTCGGTGACGCGCTGCAGGGTCTTGCGGGCGCCCTCCTCGCCGCCGCCGCGGGCCAGCACGGCGGTGGAGGCGCGCTCCGGGTCGAGCTTGAGCGCGACCCAGGTCAGCCGCAGCGCCGGGGTGCTCACCCCGCCGGGGGTCTGCTGGTAGGCGCGGGCGGCCAGCGAGTGCTCGGGCAGGTGCGGGGCGGGCGCCGGCTGGGTGTGCTGGACCAGCTGCACCGACTCCAGGGCGATGTCGTCGACCTGGAGGACCGAGCAGATCAGGTCCAGCGGCACCGAGGAGGCGGCCCGGCCGGGGCGCAGCGGCTGGTCCTTGGACTGCACCAGCAGCACCGAGGTGAAGAAGGTGCCGTCGCCGACCATGCCGGTCTCGCGGCGCAGCGGCCGGCCGTCGCCGAGGTCGGTCTCGATCGCGTGGGTGCAGGTCTTGAGCGCCGGGTCGAGCTCCATCACCGGGGCGATCGCCGGGTCGGTGCCGGGCGGCGGGACGTTGTACTTCGCCTCCCGGCGGCGGGAGTTGTACGTCGAGCGGACGCCCACCGCCTCGCCGGTGGTGCGGCCGCCGAGGCGCAGCAGCGCGATCGCGACCAGGACCAGCGCGGGCACCGCGAAGACGCCCGCCATCATCGTGTTGATCGACCAGCCGACCGCGACCAGGGCGGCGGCGACCTCCAGTTGGACGATCTGCTTGAGCTCCAGGCGGCGGCCCAGCAGTCCGGGCCTGGGCAGCAGCCGCAGGCCCACCGGGCCGACCGCGGCCGGCGCGGGCGGCGCGGTGCGGGCCCGGCGTCCGCCCGGGGCGTCCGGCCTCCGGCCGTGCGAGGTGGAGCGTCGTCGTGCTGGAGCGGACTGGCTTGGCATCCCCCGATTTGCCCTCTCTGCTTCAGATGTCCCGTCAGATCCCCCTGCGGGCCCGGTGAGTCGCGGGCGGGGGCCGGGTCGGCGGCCCGGATGGCGGACCGTCGGAGCCTACCCGTTACCGTACTCACCGTCTGCTGCCGCATCGTAGAGGGGTGGCCGCGCGGCGCTCCCGCCGGGTGGCAGACTCAACCGACGGCACAAGCGCGTTGACACCCGCGGGGCGGGTCACACAGGGGAGACGGGGACGAGCATGGCATCACGCCGGGACGAGCTGAACGCCTACACCTTCGCCCGGAAGCGGATGGTGGGGGCCTTCCTGCAGCCGGGCGGCGGCGGCAACGACGAGGACGCGCCGCGTCCGCTGCGCGCGGTGCTGCCGAGCTTCGTGGTCGCCGCGGTGGTCGTCGCGGGCTTCGGGATGTGGGGCGTGCTCAAGCCCGCCGCGCCGCCGAACTGGGACAGCGGGAAGTTCGTCATCCAGGGCAAGTCCTCGACGACCCGCTACGTGATCCTGAACGACGGGCCGAACAAGGAACCCACCCTGCACCAGGTGCTGAACATGTCCTCGGCCCGGCTGGTGCTGCCGGAGAACGCCACCGTGCAGACCGTCGCCGACGACGTGCTGGACAAGTACCCGCGGCGCGGCGCCACCATCGGCATCCCGTACGCGCCGGACAAGCTGCCCGCGAAGGGCGACGCCGGGGCCGCGAAGACCTGGTCGGTCTGCGACAAGATGGGCAAGGACAACCAGCAGTCCTCGGTCGGCCAGTCGGTGTTCATCGCCGCCGGGCAGGACGAGAAGAACCTCAAGGCCGCGGACAAGAAGCTGAACGACCACCAGATGCTGCTGGTCCAGGAGCCCCTGCTGAACGGCGGGCACGACGAGGGTTCGATGTACCTGGTCGACTCCAAGGGCGTGAAGCACGCGCTCGGCAAGCGGGACATGTCCGCCAAGGACCGCCGGGACCTGCTGAACGCGCTGAGCAGCCCGGACGCCAAGCCGCAGCAGGTCACCAAGGAGTGGCTGGACACCCTGGCGTCCGGCCAGCTGGTGGACTTCCCGCGGATCGACACCTTCGCCTCCGCCGCCAAGTCCTCCGGCACCTCCAGCCTGGAGCTGTCCAACCCGGAGCAGAGGAAGATCGGCCGGCTGCTGACCTTCCAGGGCGTCTACTACGTCGTCGGGGCCCAGAAGCTCTACCAGATCACCGAGTTCCAGGCCGAGTTGATGCGCACCGACCCGCTGCTGCAGAGCGCCTACCCGAAGGGCGCGCCGACCATCGAGGACGTCGGCGCCGGCGACATCAGCAAGCTGGCGCCCGTGACCGTCAAGGACATGATCACGGCCGCCGGCGACCTGCCCGTCTTCAAGCAGCAGGCCGTCAACGTCATCGGCAGCGCCCCCCGCACGGTGGTCTGCTCCACCTACGAGGGCGTCGACGAGAAGGGCGGCATCCTCCGCTCGGTCTGGGCGGGCACCGGGTACCCGGCGCAGGTCACCTCCGGTTCTGTCAGCGCCCACGTGACGCCCGGTCACGGCCTGCTGTACCGCGCGATGGAGGGCGACACCCTCGGCACCGACGGCCAGGCGGCCTCCTCCGGCAGCGACTTCCTGATCACCGACTCCGGCCTGCGCTACTCGCTGCCCGCCAACAACGACGGCGGCGCCTCCGGCACGGCCAGTGCCTCGCCCGACGCGTCCAAGGCGAACAGCACCAACGAGGCCCAGGCGCGGCTCGGCTACAAGGACGTCCTGATGCCCCGGGTGCCCGCCGCCTGGTCGAAGCTGGTCCCGGCCGGTCCGGTGCTCAACACCAACGCCGCACTTCAGGCCCAGAACGCCTGACGACGCGTCAGTGATGGCGCGCGGTTCCAGTGTCATGGTCTGGTAACTACCCGCTACCCGGTGTTGGGCGCACAGCAGTTGGCCGTTACAGTGCTTCAGAGCACCACACCAGTGGTGCCCGTACGGACGTTCGCCACAGGGACGTCCGGACGTAGTCTGTCTCATGGGGGACGGTGGATCATGGCAGGTCAGTTCACGACGACCGCGGAGGAAATGACCGCCTTCGCGAACCGCATCGGCGAGGTCAACCACCAGGTCCAGGGCGAGATCAGCCGCCTCAACACCCTGGTGTCGGAGATCGCCTCGGGCTGGAAGGGCGCGGCCGCGTCCGCCTACCAGCAGATGCAGTCGCAGTTCAACGACGACGCCACGTCGCTCAACAAGATCCTCGACGAGATTCGTCAGGCCATCGAGGCGACCACCAAGGCGTACTCGATGACCGAAGAGGAGCAGCGCGCTGCGGTCGGTGGCATCGGCTGACGCCGGTAGCCAACGCCACCAGTGACACTGCGCCCTTCCGGGGGCGCGACGTGAATCCATCGAAGGGGAGAGATCAATGTCCGGCATTCTCGTCAACTTCCAGACGATCCAGAACGCGAGCTCCGAGGTCCGTCAGACCGCCGCTCGCATCCAGAGCCAGCTCGACGACCTGAAGGCGGGCGTCCAGCGCATCGCCTCCAGCTGGGAAGGCGCCGCCCAGCAGGGCTACCAGGCCCGGCAGGCCCTGTGGGACGCCAAGGCCGCGGACCTGCAGGAGGTGCTCGGCCGCATCGCCAGCGCGCTGGACAACGCCGCGCAGAGCTACCAGCAGACCGAGAACACCAACGCGGGCATCTGGGACCGTTGACCGGCGGGCCGGAGACGGCACGGGGGAACCGGCACGGCAGTGCTTGACACGGGCGGGCGTCCTCAGGGCGCCCGCCCTTCGCGCGCCGTACGGGGCAGTACACGGACGAACACGGGTGGAAGAGCAATGAGGGGTGGAGCAGAGGTGTCGTCAGGATCGTTGCGCCGGACCGGTGCGGTGCTGCTGGTGCTCGGGGTGGTCGGTTCGGTCGCCGCCGTTCCGGCCTGGGCCGAACCGGCTCCCGCGGCGCCGGTGCTGGCCGCGGCGGGGGACTGCAACTTCCCCATCGAGCAGGACGTGGCCGCCAAGCCCTGGGCGCTGCAGCGGGTGGTCCTCAGCGAGCTGTGGGGCGAGGGCGGCGGCAGGTCGTTCGCCTCGCCCAGCCCGGCCCCGGCCCCGAGCGGCCCCGGCAAGCCGGACGACCTGAACAACCGGACCGGCCGGGAGGTCAAGGTCGCCGTCATCGACACCGGGGTGGACTCGAGCAACCCGCAGCTGGCGGGCAAGGTCGAGGCCGGCCGGGACTTCCTGGCCGAGAACCTCGCGGAGGGCCAGCAGCGCCCGCCCGGCGACAGCACCAACGACCCGGTGGGCCACGGCACCAAGGTGGCGGGCATCATCGCGGGCGCCCAGAAGCCGGGCATCGGCTTCGTCGGCCTGGCCAAGGACGCCGGCATCGTGGCGATCCGGCAGAACGACGCCGAGGGCCACGGCAGCGTGCGGACCCTGGCCGCCGCGATCGAGGAGGCGATCAGCAAGGGCGTCAAGGTCATCAACATCTCCCAGGACGTCCGGATCGAGAACAACCCGAGCGTGCCCCCGAGCGCGGACCTGGACCATCCGACCTTCCAGGACGCCGACCGGCTCGAGCAGGCGCTGGACCACGCCGAGGCGGAGCGGATCGTGGTGGTCGCCTCCTCGGGCAACGACGGCCTGGAGGGCCCCACCTACCCGGCCGCCTTCAGCACGGTGCTCTCGGTGGGCGCCTCCGACCGCAACAACGAGCGGGCCCCGTTCTCCCAGTACGGCGACTTCGTCGACGTGGCCGCGCCGGGCGTCGACATGCTCTCCACCGTCCCCGGGCACGGCCAGTGCACCGACAACGGCACCAGCTTCTCCGCCCCGTACGTGGCGGGCGTGGCGGCCATCCTCAAGGGCATGCACGACAGCTGGAGCGCCCAGCAGGTCCGCACCGTGATCGAGCAGACCGCGCAGCGCACCGAGCACGGCGCCAACAAGTACATCGGCTGGGGCGTGGTCGACCCGGTGAAGGCCGTCGAGTACAGCAAGGTGCCCGGCAGCTCGCCGCAGCCGGATCCGTCCACCAAGCTGGACGCCGCGCCGCTGGTCGCCCAGCCGCTCGGGCTGGAGGAGACCCAGGCCGACCGGGACCGCCGCACCGGCACCTTCGTGCTGGGCATCGGCGCCCTGGTGGTGGCGGGCCTGGCCGGCGGGGCGGTCGTCGCCCGCGACATGGGCCGCCGCCGCGGCCGGCACGGCTGACCCGCCGCGGCCGCCGCGCCGCGCGGGCCCGTGACGGGGGCCGGTCCCGAAAAGGGGC
>NZ_JBHUWH010000343.1:0-8677 GCF_042670125.1 Kitasatospora sp. NPDC057198
GCCGGACGATGCCGCTGACTGCGTGGGAGTCGGCGGCTGCGGCTTCCTCGGCGGGGGCCTCCACCGCGGCGGCGGCCTTCTTGGTGGTGCGCTTGCGGGGAGCCGGGGTCTCGACCGCAGCGGCCTCGACCGTCGGAGCCTCCACCGCAGCGGCAGCCTTCTTGGTGGTGCGCTTGCGCGGGGCCGGGGCGGCCACGGTCTCCTCGACCGGGGCCTCCACGGCGGCGGTGGCCTTCTTGGCGGCCCGCTTGCGCGGGGCCGGGGCGGCTGCGGCTTCCTCGGCGGGGGCCTCCACCGCGGCGGCGGCCTTCTTGGTGGTGCGCTTACGCGGTGCGGGGGCGGCCACGGTCTCCTCGACCGGAGCCTCCACCGCGGCGGCAGCCTTCTTGGTGGCCCGCTTGCGCGGGGCCGGGGCGGCTGCGGCCTCCGCGGCCGGGGCCACCAGGGAGGTGATCGGCTTGCGGACGGCCCGCTGCTGCG
Source organism: Kitasatospora sp. NPDC057198 (assembly GCF_042670125.1). Lineage (NCBI taxonomy): Bacteria > Bacillati > Actinomycetota > Actinomycetes > Kitasatosporales > Streptomycetaceae > Kitasatospora > Kitasatospora sp. NPDC057198. The sequence continues at coordinate 481 of NZ_JBHUWH010000343.1, forward strand.
GCGTCCGGGAGCGGATCACGGGCTCGGCGGCGACCGGCTCGGCGGCGACCGGCTCCGTGACGGTCACCGGCTCCGCGACGGGCGCGGGGGCAGCGGCCGTCTCCACGGCGGGGGCCGGGTCGGCGGCCTTGCGGGTGCGCTTGCGCGGGGTGCGGGCGGGGGCTTCCCCGGTGGCGGGGGCCTCCGCGACGGGCGCGGGGGTCTCGACCGGGGTCGGGACGGCGGCGGTCTCGACCGCCGCGGCCGAGCCGCCCCGGCGGTTGCGGTTGCGGCGGCGCGGGCTGCGGCCCTCGACCGGGGCGGCGGCGGGGCCGTGGTCCGGGGCGGACTGCGGCTGCTCGACCGACTGGGTCTCGGGCGTCACGGCGGCGGCGGTGCTGCCGCCGCGGGTGCGGCGGCGCTCGCGGGAGCGGCGGGACGGGCGCTCGGCGGGAGCCGGGCTCTCGGGGGCGCCGCCCCGCCCGCCACGCGAGTCGCGCCCGTCACGGGAGTCGCGGGAGTCGCGGGAGGCGTCACGTCCGCCGCGACCGCGTCCGCCGCGGCCGCCGGTCTCGCCGAGGTCCTCGACCTCTTCGGCGGCCAGGCCGGCCCGGGTGCGCTCGGAGCGCGGCAGGACGCCCTTGGTGCCGGGGGCGATGCGCAGCAGCTCGTAGAGGTGCGGAGAGCTGGAGTAGGTCTCCTCCGGGTCGTTGAACGGCAGGTCCAGCGCCTTGTTGATGAGCTGCCAGCGCGGGATGTCGTCCCAGTCGACCAGGGTGACGGCGGTGCCGGAGGCGCCGGCCCGGCCGGTGCGGCCGACCCGGTGCAGGTAGGTCTTCTCGTCGTCCGTGCACTGGTAGTTGATGACGTGCGTGACGCCCTCGACGTCGATGCCGCGGGCGGCGACGTCGGTGCAGACCAGGACGTCGACCTTGCCGTTGCGGAAGGCGCGCAGCGCCTGCTCGCGGGCGCCCTGGCCGAGGTCGCCGTGCACCGCGCCGGCCGCGAAGCCGCGCTTGGTGAGCTGCTCGGCGACGTCGGCGGCGGTGCGCTTGGTGCGGCAGAAGATCATCGCCAGGCCGCGGCCGTCGGCCTGCAGGATCCGGGAGACCATCTCGACCTTGTCGAGCGAGTGCGCGCGGAAGATGTGCTGCTCGATGTTGGCGACGGTGGCGCCGGTGTCGTCCGGGGCGGCGGCGCGGATGTGGGTGGGCTGGGTCATGTACCGGCGGGCCAGCGAGATGACCTGGCCGGGCATGGTGGCCGAGAAGAGCAGGGTCTGCCGCTTGGCGGGCAGCATGGTGATGATCTTCTCGACGTCCGGCAGGAAGCCGAGGTCGAGCATCTCGTCGGCCTCGTCCAGGACCAGCGCGCGGACCTTGGACAGGTCGAGCTTGCGCTGCCCGGCCAGGTCGAGCAGGCGGCCGGGGGTGCCGACCACGATGTCCACGCCCTTCTTCAGGGCCTCGACCTGCGGTTCGTACGCGCGGCCGCCGTAGACGGCCAGCACGCGCACGTCGCGGGTCTTGCCGGCGGTCTGCAGGTCGTTGGTGACCTGGGTGCAGAGCTCGCGGGTGGGGACGACGATGAGCGCCTGCGGGCTCTCGGAGAGCTGCTCGGCGGTGGCCCGGCCGGCGGCGACGTCGGCCTTGACCACGACGCGCTCGATCAGCGGGAGGCCGAAGCCGAGGGTCTTGCCGGTGCCGGTCTTGGCCTGGCCGATGACGTCGTGGCCGGTCAGCGCGACCGGCAGGGTCATCTCCTGGATCGGGAACGGGTGGACGATGCCCACGGCCTCCAGGGCCTCGGCGGTCTCCGCGAGGACGCCGAGTTCGCGGAAGGTCGTCTTGGTGGGTTCAACGGTGGTGGACAGGGTGCTGCCTCTTCCATGTGGAGGGCCGAGTGAACGCGTCCTGCCGTGCCCGGTGGCCCCGTGCGGGGCGCGTCGGGCGGGCGGCGCGGGGGAGGGCGTCCCGTTGACGGGTCGTGCGGCGCGCTGTCGGCGCGGTCCGCGGCGGCCCTCGCTCGGCCTGATGCGGTGCCTGGGCCCGAGGCTCGGGCCAGGTCGGAGCCGATCGGGTCTCCGACCGGGCATCCGCGTACGTGAGCGCCGGGTGCTGCACCGGGCGGCTGAACGCCGCCGGGCACGACCGCGCGGCCTGCCGTTGGACGGTCGGGCCGCGCCGGTTCACACCTGGCCTCACCACCTACCATACAGTCAAGCGACGACTCGAACACGTGACGGTCGCTACTCCGACCGGCCGCACCCGGGCGGCGGCAGCCCCGAGGGGCCGTCCGCCGGGTCCGCCGGGCGGACTAAGGTCGGTGCCATGGAGACTCCGGAACCCGCTGACGAGCCCACCGAATCGATCGGCCCCTGGGCGGCCCGGGCGGCCGACCCGCAGTACCGGGCGGCCGTGCTGGACCTGCTCGGCGCCCTCGCGTACGGCGAGCTGAGCGCCTTCGAGCGGCTGGCCGAGGACGCCAAGTTCGCGCCCGGCATCGCGGAGAAGGCCGCGCTGGCCCGGATGGCCTCCGCCGAGTTCCAGCACCACCAGCTGCTGCACGACCGGCTGGTCGAGGTCGGCGCCGACCCGGTCGCGGTGATGGAGCCGTTCGTCGAGCCGCTGGAGAACTTCCACCGGATGACCGCCCCGTCCGACTGGCTGGAGGGCCTGGTCAAGGCGTACGTCGGCGACGCGATCGCCACCGACTTCTACCGCGAGGTGGCCGTCCGGCTCGACGACGACACCCGGGACCTGGTGCTGCGGGTGATGGCCGACACCGGGCACGCCGAGTTCGCGGTCGAGCGGGTGCGGCAGGCGATCGCCGAGGACCCGCGGGTCGGCGGGCGGCTCGCGCTGTGGGGGCGGCGGCTGATGGGCGAGGCGCTCAGCCAGGCGCAGCGGGTGGTCGCCGAGCGCGACGCGCTGTCCAACCTGCTGGTCGGCGGTGCGCGGGTGCGCGGCTTCGACCTGGTCGAGGTCGGCAAGATGTTCAACCGGATCACCGAGACCCACACCAAGCGGATGGCGGCGCTCGGCCTGGCCTCCTGAGACGCCGAGCGGCCCGGACGGGACCGGGGAGGCCGGACCGCTCAGACGTGGCGGACCGCTCAGACGTGGCGGTGCCGGCCGCCGCGGCCGGGCTTCAGGTCGGGGCGGGCCGGCACCGAGACCAGCAGGGCCGACACCGCGGCGGAGACCGCCAGCCGGACCAGCGGCACGTGCCCGTCCATCACGTAGTGGCCGATCCGGTCGGTCAGCACCGCGGCGACCAGCGCCGTGCCGACGGGCAGCGCGCGCGGGCCCGGGTACAGGTCCGGCCGGAGCAGGAGCGCGCCGATCCCGACGGCCAGCCCGATCAGGACGGACGTGATCGTCTCCCACACGGCTGCCTCCCGGGTCCTGCGACGCTGCGGCAGCCCTCCGCCTACCCGCTCGGGCCCGCCGGTACGCACAGCACGGCGCCCCGTCCCCCCGGCGGGGGAACGGGGCGCCGCGGTCGCGCGCTCAGAGCGTGCCGAAACCGACCTTGCGGACGGACGGCTCACCGATCTCGACGTACGCGAGGCGCTCGGCCGGCACCAGCACCCGGCGGCCGTGCTCGTCGACCAGGGTGAACAGCTTGCTGGTGCCGTCCAGGGCCTTGGCGACCGCGTCCGCGACCTCTTCGGCAGATTGCGCGCTCTCCAGGACGATCTCCCGGTTCGCGTTCTGCACCCCGATCTTGACCTCCACGGCTTCCGTCCCTCCGGTAGCTGGCCGCGCGCGCCCCGACCGCGGATCGCGGTGGGCGCGCCGTACGGGCATCACCTTAAGGCAGTGACCCGGCCGGTAGGCGAAGGTCGGGGGCCGGTCCGCTCAGGGCCGAATCCCGGTTCAGTCCGCCGACTCGGCGGAACCCTCCTGCGCGGGGTGCATCGGGAAGCCCTTCAGACCGCGCCAGGCCAGGCTGGCGACCAGCCGGACGGCCTCCTCGCGCGGGATGTCGCCGTCCTGGGTGAGCCAGTACCGGGCGGTGATCTGGGCCAGGCCGCAGACGCCGACCGCGAGCAGCTTGGCCTCGGCCTCGGGCAGGTCGGTGTCCTCGGCGATCACCTTGGAGACCAGCGTCGCGCTCAGGTCGGTGGCCCGGTCGACCCGCTCGCGCACCGCCGGGTCGTTGGTCAGGTCCGACTCGAAGACCAGCCGGAACGCGCCCGACTCGCTGGAGACGTAGTGGAAGTACGCCTCCATGGTGGCGGCGACGCGCTGCTTGTTGTCGCTGGTCGCCTCCAGCGCGGCCCGGGTGCCGTCGACCAGGGCGTCGCAGTGCTTGTCGAGCAGCGCGAGGTAGAGCTCCAGCTTGCCCGGGAAGTGCTGGTACAGCACCGGCTTGCTGACGCCGGCCCGCTCGGCGATGTCGTCCATCGCCGCGGCGTGGTAGCCCTGGGCGACGAACACCTCCTGGGCGGCTCCGAGCAGTTGTTCACGGCGGGCGCTTCGCGGCAGGCGGGCACCGCGCGGGCGCTCCTGCGCCTCCTGGATGGCCGTCACGGCGCTCCTCACTTCACGGTCTGCGGTGGACTGGCGGGGTGATTGATTCTACTTTTCGGTAACCCGCTCGCGCGCGGGTGAAGCCGAGTAAAGCGCACAACCGCCCTTGTCGGGACCCCACAATACGACCCGGACCCCCGCTGTCCACGGGTCGAGACGGGCTCGTGACGGGGGCAGCACGGGCCCGTGACCGGCCGTGGCGGCCGCCCCCGCGCTCATTACCATCGTGCTCCATGAGCGCCTCCCAGCACCCCCTCGCCGCCCTGGAGCCGCACCGCACCGTCGAGGTGCCCGGAGCGGTCCTGGCCGTCAGCCGGCACTCCGAACCCCGTGACGGCCTGCCGCCCGCCCTGTTCGTGCACGGTCTCGGCGGGTCCGCCGACAACTGGCTCGAGCTGCTCGACCTGCTCGCCGACGACGTCGACGGCGAGGCCGTCGACCTGCCCGGCTTCGGCCACTCCGCCCCGCCGCTGGACGGGAACCTGACCCTCTCCGGGCACGTCCGCGCCGTCATCGGGTACCTGGAGGAGACCGGCCGCGGCCCGGTCCACCTGTTCGGCAACTCGCTCGGCGGCGCGGTCGCCGTCCGGCTCGCCGCGCTCCGCCCCGACCTGGTGCGCAGCCTCACCCTGATCTCCCCGGCGCTGCCCGAGCTGCCCCCGCAGCGCACCGCCTGGTCCACCGGGCTGCTGGCCGTGCCCGGCGTCGCCGAGCTGGTCCGCCGCCGCGGGCCGGCCGCCGACCCGGAGTCCGCCACCGCCGACCTGCTCGGCCTGGTCTACGGCGACCCCGCGGGCATCCCCGCCCACCGCCGGGCCCGCGCGGTCGCCGAGTACCGCCGCCGCTCCGCGCTCCCGTACGCCCTGGGCGTGCTGGCCGGGTCCGCGCGCGGCATCGTCAGCGCGTACACCGAGCGCGGCGAGCAGTCGCTGTGGCGGCAGGCCGAGCAGGTCACCGCGCCGGTGCTGCTGGTCTACGGGCTCAAGGACAAGCTGGTCTCCTACCGCTCCGCCCGGCGGGCCTGCGCCGCGTTCCGGGACGCCCGGCTGCTGGTGCTGCCCGACTCCGGGCACGTGGCGATGCTGGAGCACCCCGAGCCGGTCGCCCGCGCGGTGCGGGAACTGCTCGCGGAGGCCGACCGGCTGGGCTGAGCCCGCCGCGGGCCCGCCGCGGGCCCGCCGCGGGCCCGCCGCGGGCCTGGCGCACGCGGGGCGCACGGAACGCGAAGGCCGAAAACGGAACCGGGACGCGCGAGGACACGGGCGTTCACTCGATGGTGTGGCAAGCCGGGCCGGGCCCCTAGGGGGCTCGGCCCGGCGCTCTACCGTCGTGTTGTCGGACCGAACAGGTGTGGGGGGCGAGACGGCGAGGGCGGTGGCCGCGGGGAGCGGACACCGGCCGGGCGGTCGTCGAGCACGGACGCACTCCCCTGTGTCGTAGGGCCGTGAACCCAGTGGAAACGCTCTGGAGGCGTCGTGCGCATCGCTCTGCTCACCGAGGGCACCCCCACCAACGCGCAGCGTGGCGAAGGTGGTTGGTGCGGCCGGCTGGTCGAAGGACTGCCCGAGCACGAGTTCCGGCTCTACCGGCTGCTGCCCGCCGACCGCCCCGCCCCGCCCACCGGCGTCCGCGGCCTGCACGGCGTGCACGAACTGCCCATGTGGGGCCGCCGCCCCGGCGGGCGCGGACCGACCGCGCTGCGCCGCCGGGCGTACGCCAAGGCGTACGGGGAACTCGTCCGCGCCCTGGTGATGCCCGGCGAGCGGGCCGGGTTCGGGCCCGCGCTGTACCGGCTCGCCGAACTCGGGCGGGAGGACGGGGCGCTGCCCGCGTTCCTCGCCTCCGGCCACGCCCACCGCGCGCTGGAGCGGGCCTGGCGGACGCCCGGCGCCGACACCGCCGGCGGCCAGCCGCTGGTGTGCGACGTGCTGGTCGCCGCCGACCTGCTGGAGCAGTGCCTGCGGCCGCTGTCCGCGCCCTGGTACGGCACCGGGACGGCCGGGCTCGGCGGCGCCGACCTGTGCCACGTGGTCGGCGGCGGGCCGGCCGCGCTGCCCGCGCTGGTCGCCCGCGAGCTGCACGGCGTCCCGTTCGTGGTCACCGAGCACGGCCTGCACCTGCGCGAGCAGTACCGCGGCTACCGCAGCGCCCCCTACCGCTGGCCGGTGCGCGCCCTGCTGCTCTCCTTCTTCCGGCAGCTCACCGAGGAGACCTACCGGCGGGCCGCCGTGCTCACCCCCGGCAGCGAGTACGACCGGCAGTGGCAGCAGCGCTGCGGCGGCGACGCCGCCCGCACCCGGATCGTCCACGAGGGCACCGCCGCCACCGGCCGGCCCGCCGCCGGGGCCGAACCCGAGGCGCCCACCCTGGTCTGGGCCGGCGCGCTGGAACCCGGCCGCGACCCCGAACTGATGCTGCACGCCTTCGCCCGGGTCCGGGCCGAACTGCCCGCCGCCAGACTCCGGATGTACGGCGAGGAGGGCGCGCCCGGCTACCTCGCGCACTGCGAGGCGATCGCCGAACGGCTCGGCATCGCGGCGGACGTCGAGTTCGCCGGACGGCCGGACAGCTCGGCCGAGGCGTGGGAGTCCGGCAGCGCCGTGGTGTTCAGCGCGCTCGCCCAGCGCAGCCCGCGGCTGCTCGCCGACGCCATGCTCAGCGGCCGGGCCGTGGTCGCCACCGAAGTCGGCGTCGCCCGCGAGGTGCTCGGCCCCACCGGCCTGCTGGTGCCGCCGCGCAGCCCGCGCGCCCTCGCCACCGCCTGCCTCGCCCTGCTCACCGACCACGAACGCCGCTCCCGGCTCGGCCTGGCCGGCCGGCTGCGGGCGCAGGAACGCTTCGCCGTGGAGCCCGTGGTCGGCGCCTTCCGCGAGATCTACCTCGACCTGGTCTCCCGCTACCCGGCCTTCCCGGCCCGCCCCGGCACCCGGGCCCGGCCGTTCGCCCGCCCCGCCGAGTACTGGGTGGCCGGCGGCGAGACCCCGGTGCCGGCCGAGAAGGCCCCGAGGGCCGCCGGGCCCGCCCTCGCGGAGGCGCTGTGACCGGCCCCTCCGCGACCGGGACCGCAGGCAGCGCAGGCAGCGCAGGCAGCGCCGGGGCCGCTGGGGCTGCCGGGGTGGCCGGGGTCGCAGGCAGCGCCGGGACCGTCGGGGCCGCCGGGAGCGGCACCCCCGCCGACCCCGTCCGCGAACTCCTGGACGCCAACCGGGACTTGTGCGAACAGGCGGTCGACCCGCTGGAGATCGCCGCCGCCCTGGAGGACTCCGGCCTGGCCGCCGACGGCGCCGCCCGCTACCGGCACGCCGACGTGTTCGGCCTCGCCGAGGAGCTGTACGCCCGCGTCCCGCGCCGCCCGCCCGTCCGCGAACCGCTGCCGCCCGCCGAACCGCCGCGCACCCTCCCGCTCGCCGCCCTGCGCGGCGCCGCCGCCCACCTGCTGCCGCTGCTCCCCGCGACGGTGCCCGGCGGCCTGCCCGGCGGGGCGCTCGCGGTGCTGCTCGGCGCGGCCGCGGGCCTGCTGACGGCCCGGCGCGACCGGGCACCGGAGGGCGGGGACCCGGAGGACCGGGACTGGGACGGCTGGGATCCGGGCGGCCGGGATCCGGACGACGGGGAGGCGGGCGGCGGGGAGGTGGCGCGGGCGTCCGGGCGGGGTCCGTTCCCGTGGGCCGCGCCGGCCC
>NZ_JBHUWH010000344.1:0-8677 GCF_042670125.1 Kitasatospora sp. NPDC057198
CCTCCACCACCGCCGTGCGCGGCGCGGGGGAGGCGGGGGCGGTCAGCGGGGTCGCGTGGGTCTCCACCACCGACCCCGCCCCCTCGCCCTCGACGATGCGCATGACGACCGTGCGCGGCCCGGGAGCGGTGAAGACCGCGCGCACCGGCACCACCAGCCGCCCGGCCACCCGGAAGGACACGTCCACCAGGAACCGGTCCTCCCCGGCGCCGTCCGGCACCTCGCCGTCCGGCACCTCGCGGACCGTCAGGTCGGTGAACGAGTAGGGGTGGAACCAGGAGCCGTGCCACGGGTCCAGCCGGTTGGCCACCACGTCCTCGGGCTCGCAGCGGCCCAGCCCCGTGTACACCGCCGCCACCGCCCCCCGCAGGCCGGGCCGCTCCACCGCCACCGGCCGCCCGGTGGGCTCCCCGCCCCCCACGGCGTCCAGCCGCACCCAGGCCAGCACGCCGTCCTCGTACGCCGGGAAGGGCTCCCAGCCGGCCGCCGGGCCGCCGTCCAGGGCCAGCCCGTGCCAGCGGCAGACCAGCGTGCCGCACACCACCCGGCCGTCCTTCAGCGGCGCCCCCAGGTGCGGGCAGACCCCCGGCCCGGCCCGCAGCGCCCCCGCGGCGTCCCGCCACAGCACCACCTCCGTGCCGCCCACCAGCCGCCCGCACGGCCGCCCGCCCGCGGCGACCTCCCCGGCCGCGCCGACGGCGAACCAGTTCCCCGACGGCCGGGCCCCCGCCCGCTCGAGCGCGGCGGCGATCAGCGCGGGCCGCGCCTGCCGCCACGACGGCTCCTGCCGCGCCCAGCCCGCCCCCCGGCGCAGCCGCAGCGGCGACCTCCAGCGGCCCCCGGCGCTCACCGCCCCACCCCCCGAGGCCGCGGGCGCCCGGACGGAGGCCCGCTCCGCGCCGGGACCCGCACCCGGGCCGCCGCGACGCGGGCCAGACCCGACGCGGCGACGGCCGCCCTCCGGCGCACCGGCACCGCCACCCGCCGGTGCAGCACCGGGTAGCCGCCCTCGGCGATCGCGTCGAGGATGCCGCCGTACAGCAGGAAGGCCGTCCGAATGCAGGGCCGCACCCGGGGCTCCAGCATCGCGATGCCCGGCTCGGCGTCCCGGTAGACGCCGCGGGTCAGCGCGGCGGCGGCCACCAGCGCCGCCCGGATGCGGGCGTCGTCCCGGCCCGTGCGGCGGCTCCACTCCAGCAGCGGCCGGCCCACCCCGTGGGCCGCGAGCAGGTCGGCCGGCAGGTACACCCGGCCGCGGTCCAGGTCCTCGCCCACGTCGCGCAGGAAGTTGGTCAACTGGAACGCCACCCCGAGGGCCGCCGCGTACGGTTCGGCCTCGGCGCGGCACGTCACCGTGCCCAGGACCGGCAGCATCTGCAGGCCGATCACCGCCGCCGAGCCGTGCATGTAGCCGTACAGGTCCCGGTAGGTCGGGTAGTCGGTGACGGTGAGGTCGGCGCGCATCGAGGCCATGAAGTCGGTGAACAGCACCGGGTCGATGCCGTACCGCCCCGCGGTGTCCGCGACCGCCCGCACCACCGGCTCGTCCGCGTCGCCGCGCCGCAGGCCCTCGGCCAGGTCCCGCTCCAGCACCGCCAGCAGCCGGTCGCGCTCGGCGGGCGTCTCGCGCCGGTCCAGCCCGTCGACGATGTCGTCCGCCCACCGGGCGAAGCCGTACAGCGCGTGGACCGCGCTCCGGCGCTCCGGCGGCAGCAGCCGGGTCGCCAGGAAGTAGGTGCGGCCGTGCCGGGCGTTGAGCTCCCGGCAGGCGGTGTACGCCGCCCGCAGGTCGGGGGCCGCGATGCCCGCGGCGTCCAGTTCACGGGCCGTCATGCGGTGCTCCTGCGGTCGGAGGGGCGGTCGGCGTCGCGCCGGGCACCGAGGGCGCGCGGCGGCGCCCCCGGACCGGCCGTCCGGCACCGGTGATCCGGGCGGCGGCGAGCTTCCCGCTGATCAGGACGGTCGGGACGCCGACCCCGGGCGTGGTGCCGCAGCCGGCCAGCACCACGTTCTCCAGCCCCCGCACCAGGTTGCGCGGCCGGAACGGGCCCGTCTGCGCGAAGGTGTGGGCCGCGGAGAACGGCGTGCCGGCCGCGTGCCCCCGGGCGGTCCAGTCGGCCGGGGTCACCAGGCACTCCTCCTCCACGGACTCGCCGATCCCGGTCAGCCCGCGCCGCTCCAGGGTGTCGAGCAGGCGGTCCCGGTAGCCGGGCGCCAGGTCGCCCCAGGCCGCGGCGTCCGGGCCGATGGCGGTGTTGGGCACCGGGGCCAGCACGTAGTGGGTGTGCCGCCCGGCCGGGGCCGCCGACGGGTCCGTGCCGGTCGGCCGGGTGATCAGCAGCGAAGGGTCCGTCATCAGGCTCCCGGTGCGGGTCAGTTCGTCGAACGTCCGCTCCCAGGCGTGCCCGAACGACAGGGTGTGGTGGGCCAGTTCCGGCCACGTCCGGTCGGTCCCCAGGTGCAGGACGACCGCCGACGGCGAGAACCGCAACGGCACCGCCCGCCGCGGCGCCCGCCCCAGCAGCCGGTACGCCACCGGCAGGTCGGGCGTGAGGACGACCGCGTCGCAGGCGATCCGTTCGCGGTCCGTGACCACGGCCGTGACCCGGCCCCCGCTCCGCTCCAGCTCCAGCACGGTGCTCCCGTAGCGGAACCCGGCCCCCGCCGCCCCGGCGACGGCGGCCATCGCCCGGGGCAGCGCGTGCATGCCCCCGCGCGGGAACCACACCCCGGCCACCGTGTCCATGTAGGCGATGACCGCGTAGGCGGCCAGCGCCCGGGCCGGCGCCACCCCCGCGTACAGCGACTGGAACGAGAAGACCCGCTGCAGCCGCTCGTCGCGCAGGTGGCGCCCGATCCGCGGCGCGAGCCGGCCGAACCCGCCCAGCGCGGCCAGCCGCACCAGGTCCGGGTTGAGCAGCTGCCACGGCGAGTCGAAGTCGGTGTCGATGAAGCGCCGCATCTGCGCCCGGTGCAGCCGCACCAGCCAGTGGCGCAGCTCCCGGTACCCCGCCGCCTCCCGCGCCCCGGCGAAGCGCGCCACCTCGGCCTCCATCGCCTGCGCGTCGGTGTGCACGTCCAGCGCGCTGCCGTCGGCGAACCGCGCCCGGTAGGCGGGGTGCAGCGGCAGCAGGTCCACGTGCGCGCGCAGCGAGGTGCCGACCGCCGCGAACGCCTCGTCGGCGAGGTCGGGCATGGTCAGCACGGTCGGCCCGGTGTCGAAGAGGTACCCGCCGCGCCGGATCCGCCCCGCCCGCCCGCCGGGCTCCCCGTCCCGCTCGACGACCGTCACCCGCCGCCCCGCGCCGAGCAGGTGGCAGGCGGCCGACAACCCGGCCAGGCCCGCCCCGACGACCACCACGTGATCGGACGGCGGCACGGTGCGCCTCATTCCGTCCCCCCGCCGTCGTACGACCCGGCGTCGTACGACCCGGCGTCGCACGACCCGGCGCCGCACGACCCGGCGGGCGGCAGCCCCGCGGCCGCCCTGAGCAGGTCGGCCAGCCGCCCGGCACCGGGGCCCGTCGGGCGCGCCCGCTCCAGGTGCTCCGCGCCGCGCGCGGAGAGCCGTTCGACGCGGGACTGCACGGCGGCCCGCGCCCCCGTCCTGACCAGCACCTCCCTGACCTCCGCCAGGGCCCCGTCGTCCAGGTCCGGATCGCCCAGGCAGCGCTCCAGGACGTCCGACGAGACCCGGTCGCCGCGGCCCGCCGCCCGCGCGTGCGCCACCGCGACCAGGTAGGTGGGCTTGCCCGCCCGGACGTCCTCGCCGCAGGGCTTGCCGGTCCGCGCGGGATCCCCGAAGACCCCGTCGAGGTCGTCCCTGAGCTGGAAGGCGACCCCCGCGCAGCGGCCCGCGCGGCGCAGCCCCGCCACCTCCTCCGGGCCGGCCCCGGCCAGCACCGCGCCCAGGTGCACGGGCCGCTCCACCGAGTACATGGCGCTCTTGAGCCGCGCGATCCGCAGCGCCCGGCCCGGCGACCGCGACCGGGTCACCTGGCCGTGCACGTCCGCGTACTGGCCGGCGACCAGCTCCGTCCGCAGGTCCGACCAGACCTCCCGCAGCCGCGTCCCCACCCGGGCCGGCAGCCCCGCCTGCGCGGCGGCGGCGAGGTCGTCCGCCCAGGCGAGGGCCAGGTCCCCGGCGAGGACGCCCGCGACCGCGCCGAGGTCCGCGGCACCCCGCTCGCCCACCGCCGGGGCGTACCGGGCGGCCACGTCCAGGTGCAGGGCCCGACGGCCGCGGCGCGTCGCGGACCCGTCCATCACGTCGTCCTGGACGAGCGCGCACGTCTGGAGCAGCTCCAGCGCCGCCGCCGTGGCCAGCGCGGCGTCGACCGGCCCGTCCCCCCGCCCGCACGCGCGCATCGCCCACCACAGGAACTGCCCCCGCGTCCGCTTGCCCCCCGACCGGGTGAAGTCCGCCACCCGGAGGGCGACGTCGGCCGCGAAGGCCCCGTCGGCGGCGGACGCCCGCGCCACCCGGTGGCGCAGGTACCCGTCGAGCACCCCGCCGATCGCGCCCGGCACGTCGCCGTCGACGCACCGGGCCGGCGCCGCGGCCCGGCCGGCCGCCGGGAGCCCCGCGCCACCGGGCGAGCCGCGCCCCCCGGCCGGAGAGCGGAGCACACCCGGGCGACCGACCTGCCCGGGCGGGGCGGATCGGCCCGCCGCGGACGCCGTCAGTGGTACGGAGAACATCGGACCAGCCTTCCCGTCGGGTTCCGGTGCACGTCCCGTGCGGGCGTCCCGGGGCGCCGTGCACCGGTGGCGCAGAGGGCGCTCTCCGTCTATCCCCTCCACCGGGGTCCCAGTCCGCCCGCGGCGCACGATTCACCCCCCGAGAGGCACCCGCCGCCCGGCCGGACCGCCCCGGCGCGGAGCCCACCGGACCGGGGAGCCGACCGCCCGGCGGTGCGTGCGGTGGCCCCGGCAGACGGCACCTCCTAGCGTGGACGGCATGTCACCGATGGGTGGAAAGGGCGTTTCGCCCCTGGCGGGACGGGTCGCCGTCGTGACCGGTGCCGCGCGCGGCCTGGGCGCGGCCCTGGCCGCCGAACTCTCGCAGCGGGGCGCGACCGTGGCGCTGCTCGGGCTCAACCGGCAGGCACTGGAACAGGTCGCCCGGTCCCTGCCCGGACCCAGCGGCTGCTGGGAGGCCGACGTCACCGACGACGAGGCGATGGACCGCGCGGCCGCCGGGGTGCGGCGGACACTGGGGCCGCCGTCGGTGCTCGTCGCCAACGCCGGGGTGGCCGAGGGCGGGCCGTTCGCCGGATCCGACCCCGCCACCTGGCGGCGGGTGGTCGAGGTCAACCTGACCGGCAGCGCGATCAGCGCCCGCGCCTTCCTGCCCGACCTGCTCGCCACCCGCGGCTACCACCTGCAGATCGCCTCCCTGGCGGCGATGGGGACCTCGCCCATGATGAGCGCGTACTGCGCCTCCAAAGCGGGCGTCGAAGCGTTCGCGCACGCCCTGCAGGCCGAACTCGCCCACCGGCACGTCGGGGTCGGCATCGCCTACCTGAACTGGATCGACACCGAGATGGTCCGCGACGCCGACCGGCACACCGTCCTGCGGGAGCTGCGCGCGCACATGCCCCGCCCCGCCCGCAAGGTGCACCCGGCGCACACCGCGGCCGCCCGGCTCGTGCGGGCCGTCGAACGGCGCTCACCGGCCGTCTACCTGCCCGGCTGGCTGCGCGCCGTCCAGCCCGTCCGCGCCGCCCTGCCGCCGCTGGTCACCCGCCTGTCCCGCACCGAAGTGCCGCGCATCGCCGCCCACCACGCCTTCCGCGCCACCGGCCTGCTCGGCGCCGGCGGTCGGGACGCCACCGCCTCCGGCGGACCGGACCGGCCGCGGTGAACCGCGCCGGGGTGGAGCGGCCGGGCCCGCTGTGGCACTGACGGGCCCGCCGCTGCACCGACGGACGCCTGCTGCACCGGCGGACGCCTGCTGCTCCCCGCCCGACGGCACGGGCCCGTCCGCCCGCCCGGCCTCCGTACACTGGTCGGCATGCGACAGCGTCCCGGAGAGCCGGGGGACGAGCCCGAGGGCCTGTTCGACCTGGACGAACTCCTGGCCGCCCAGGCACCGGCCGGGGACGGGACGGGGCGGTCCTTCCGCGACGGGGAACGGGCACGCGGGCTGCTCGACGTGGCCCGGATCTACGCCGAACCCGCGGCCGCACGGTCCTGGCGGGGCCGGCAGGTCATCGCCCGCTTCCCCCGCGCGCGGCTCGTCGAGACGGACTCCCACTGGCGCATCCCCGACCTGCACGGCAACGCGGGCAACGTGGAACGCTGGGTGCGGATCAAGCGCGGCACCCTCGTCCTCGGCGAGCGCAAGTCCTTCGGCATCCGCCCCAACGGGCGGTCCGCCGACTGGATCGCCCCGGCCCTCTCCAACGGCTGCGCCATGGCCTGCGCGTACTGCTACGTCCCGCGCCGCAAGGGCTTCGCCAACCCGATCACCGTCTTCACCAACGTCGAGCGCGTCCTCGCCGCCCTGGAACGGCACGTCGCGGCCGCCGGCCCCAAACGCGAGCCCAACCAGTGCGACGAGCAGGCATGGGTCTACGACATCGGGGAGAACGGCGACTGCTCGGTCGACGACCTGATCAGCGACAACACCGCCGACCTGGTCCGGGCCTTCCGCCGGCTGCCCACCGCCAAGGCGTCCTTCGCCACCAAGTTCGTCAACCCCGACCTGCTGCGGCTCGACCCCCGGGGCCGCACCCGCATCCGCTTCTCCGTGATGCCGCCCGAGGACTCCAGGCACCTCGACATCCGCACCAGCCCCGTCCCCGACCGCCTCGCGGCGGCCGCCGACTTCCTGGACGCCGGCTACGAAGTGCACTTCAACCTCTCCCCGGTGGTCATCCGCCCGGGATGGGAGCGCGACTGGGGCGAACTGCTGCAGGCCATGGACGACACGCTCCCGGGACGGGTCAAGGACCAGGCCGCCGCGGAGATCATCATGCTCACGCACAACCAGGACCTGCACGAGGTCAACCTCGGCTGGCACCCCCGTGCCGAAGAAGTCCTGTGGCGGGAGGACCTCCAGCAGCCCAAGCGCTCCGAGAACGGCAGCTGGAACGTCCGCTACCGCGCCGGTGTCAAAGCCCCCGCCGTCGAGGCGCTGCGCGCCCTGATCGGCGCCCGCGCCCCGTGGCTACGGGTGCGCTACGCGTTCTGAGCACCGCCCGCACCGCGCCGCATCGTGCCGCGCCGCCCGCACCGCACCGCCGGCCGCGGTCGCGGGTCACAGCGGGCGGCGCAGGACCCGGGAGCCGCGGGCGGGGTCCAACTCGGCGGCCCAGGACGGCGGGGCGGCCGCGACCGGGACTTCGGCGAAGCCGTGCCGGGCGAACAGCGCGCCGTCGCCGGTGGTGGCGGTGACCACGGCGGACAGCGCGGCCCGGCGGGCCCGCGCCAGCACGGCGGCCACCAGCAGGCCGCCCAGGCCGAGGCCCTGCCGCTCGGCCCGCACGCACAGGTTGTGCAGGACGCCGGTCGGCGGATGCCCGGGGCCGGGCGGCAGGAGGCGCAGCGCCGCGCAGGCGTCCGGGACGCCGCCGGGGCCGCGGACGACCAGGAAGGTGTCCGCCGCCCGCCGGTAGTCGGCCGGGGTGCGGGCGCGCAGCGCCCCCGAGCGCAGGAACGGCAGCGACAGCTCGTACAGGGCGCGGGCGTCGCGGGGACCGGTGCGGACGGCGACGGGGGCGGGGGCGAGGACGGCGACGGGTGCGGGGGCGGGAGTCATTCGTCCCCGCGCCCGGACAGCTGCTCCAGCACCCGCGCGGTGTCCAGCACGACGGCGCACTTCCCGGCCGTCCAGCGCAGCGCCTCGCGGTGCTGCTCGGCGGAGAAGTCGGCGACGGCGTCGGCGACCACGAAGGCCCGCAGGTCGCGCTGCCAGGCGTCGGCGGCGGTCATCTGCACCCCGATGTGGGCGTAGACCCCGGTGATCACCAGCTGGTCGCGGCCGAGCGCGGCGAGCTGCTCGGCGAGGTCGGTGCGGACGAAGGCGCTGTACTTCCACTTCAGGACCAGCCGGTCCCCGGGTTCGGGCGCGACGGCGGCGGGCATCCCCCGGGCGTGCTCGTCGGCGGGCAGTCCGGGGCCCCAGAAGTCCAGTTGCAGGCCGCGCTGTTCGGGGCTCTGCCCGCCGCGCTGGTGCGAGTAGAACACCGGGACGCGGGCGGCCCGGGCGGCGGCCAGCAGGCGGGCGGTGTTGGCCAGCGCGGGTTCCAGCGGCGGCCCGGCGGGCGGGAACGCGGACAGGAAGTAGTGCTGCAGGTCGTGCACCAGCAGGGCGGCCCGGCCCGGGTCGACCCGCCAGCGGACGCGGTTCGGCGGCAGCTCGGCGGGCAGCGGCAGCGGGTAGGGGGCGATGGCGGGGAGTGCCACGGGGAAGGGGCCTCTCTGACGGGGGGATTCAGTCCTGGCGGGCGCGCAGGCCCTGCTTGCTGACCTTGCCGATGCCGGTGGACGGGAAGGACTCGACGAACTCCACCAGGTCCGGCACCTTGTACCCGGCCAGCCCGGCGGCCCGTACGAACGACCTCAGCTCGGCGGGCCGGGGCCGCTCCGCGCCGGGGCGCAGGACGACGTACGCGCGGGAGCGCTCGCCCAGGAACTCGTCCGGCACGGCGACCACCGACACGTCGTGCAC
>NZ_JBHUWH010000345.1:0-8638 GCF_042670125.1 Kitasatospora sp. NPDC057198
CCCCGCCCACCGCGGTGGCCACCACCGGGACGCCGGCCCGCATCGCCTCCTGGGCGACCAGCGAACGGGCCTCCCAGCGGGAGGAGAGCACCACCAGGTCGGCGGCGGCCAGCAGGTCGGGGATGTCGGTGCGGTAGCCGAGCAGCTCCACGGGCAGCCGCTCGGCGGCGGCCCGCTCGCGCAGGCCCTGCCGCTCGGGGCCGTCCCCGGCCAGCAGCACCCGCGGCGCCGGGGCGCCCGGCGCGGCGAAGTGCGGCACGGCGTCAAGCAGCAGCGCGAAGCACTTCTGCGGGACGAGCCGGCCGATCGCCAGCACCACCGGGCGGCCGTCGTCGCCGCCGGGCAGCGCCTTGCGGGCGGCCTCCCGGTCGAGGGTGCCGGGCGGCATCGGCGGGGCCGCGACCGGGCCCAGCCGGGCGTCGGTGGCGCCCAGTTCGCGGGCCCGGGCGACCAGGTCGGAGGAGGCGCCCAGGACCAGGTCGGCGGCCCGCACCACCCGGCGCTCCATCAGGCGCTGCAGGCGGCGGTCGAGCCCGGTGGTGAGCAGCGCGTGGTGCGAGGTGACCACCAGCGGCGTCTGGGGGCGGATGCCGGGGAAGCGGCCCGCGGTGCGCAGCGCCAGGTCGGACAGCAGGCCGGCCCGCAGGCCGTGCGCGTGCACGATGTCGGCGCCGGTGAAGGCGCGGCGCAGCTCGCCGATCGCGGTGGCGTCGCTGCGGGCGCCGGAGGTCGGGGTGATGTCGACGGTGTGCAGCCGGGCGCCCGCCGCGGAGAACCCGAACAGCCGGTCGGTGCCCTCGGGCGCGCAGACCGTGACCGCGACGCCGTGCGCGACCAGCCCGCGGGTCAGGGACCGCACGTGGGCGCCGATGCCGCCGGTCGCGGCGGCGAGGACGAGCACCGCGTGCAGCTGGGGGGCCGCGGCGGCCCGGGCGGCGGAATGGTCCACGTCTGTCTCGCTCCGACTCGTTGTCAGCTGGTGTCCGCTCGCCACGATGCCAGGTCGGTCCGCCTCTTGGACAGTCGGCACCGCCGCTGGCGCGTCGCCCGCGGCGGTGCCGGCCGCCGTGCGGTCAGCGGGCGCGGGCGGTGCGGGCGGCCTCCAGCAGCTCCTCCGCGTGGGCCCGGCCGAGCTCGGAGTCCTCCAACCCGGCGAGCATCCGGGACAGTTCGCGCACCCGCTCCTCGTCGTTGAGGGTCTTCACGCCGCTGCGGGTGACGGTGCCGTCGTTGGTCTTCTCCACCACCAGGTGCCGGTCCGCGAACGCGGCGACCTGTGGAAGGTGGGTGACCACCACGACCTGGGCGCTGCGGGCGAGTTTGGCCAGCCGGCGGCCGATCTCGACCGCCGCCTTGCCGCCGACGCCCGCGTCGACCTCGTCGAACAGGTAGGTGGGGACGGGGTCGGCACCCGCGAACACCACCTCGACGGCCAGCATGACGCGCGACAGCTCGCCGCCGGAGGCGCCCTTGGCGATCGGGCGGGGCTGCGCGCCGGGGTGCGGGGCGAGCAGCACCTCGACCTCGTCGACGCCGTGCGGGCCGTAGGCGACGCTGCGGCCCTCCAGTTCGATGCCCGCCAGGTCGTCGAGCTGGCTGATCGCGAACGTCACCCGGGCGTGCGGCATGGCGAGTTCGGCGAGCTCGTCGGAGACCGCGGCGGCGAACTTGTCGGCGGCGGCGTGCCGGGCCCGCGAGACCTCGGCCGCCAGGTCGGCCAGCCGGGCGCGCAACTCGGTCTCCCGGGCGCCGAGTTCGTCGATCCGCTCGTCGTCGCCGTCGAGCTCCAGCAGCCGCGCCGAGCCGGTCTCGGCCCAGTCGATCACCTCGGCGAGGGTGCCCTCGGTGCCCGCGTACTTGCGCACCAGGTGGGCCAGCACGCTGCGGCGCTCCTCGACGGCGGCCAGCCGGACCGGGTCGGCGTCCAGGTCGTCGGCGTACCCGGCGAGGTCGCCGGCCACGTCGGCCAGCAGGTAGCCGCACTCGCCGAGCCGGTCGGCCAGCGCCGCCAGGCGCTCGTCGTGGTGGCGCACCGCGTCGACGGCCCGGCGGGCCTGGGCGAGCAGGGTGCCCGCGTCCACCGCCTCCGGGTCGGCCGGGTCGCCGGCGAGGGCGGCGTGCGCGAGCGTCGCGGCGGAGGACAGCGCGTCGGCGTGGCCCAGCCGCTCGGCCTCCACCGCCAGCTCGGCGTCCTCCCCGGCAACCGGCTCGGCGGCGGCCACCTCCTCCAGGCCGAAGCGCAGCAGGTCCGCCTCCTGGGCCCGCTCCCGGGCCCGGGTGGTCAGCTCCTCCAGCGTCGCCGAGACCTGCCGCAGCTCCCGGTACACCTCCCGGTAGCGGGCCAGCGGCTCGGCGACGGCCTCGCCCGCGTACCGGTCCAGCGCGCCGCGCTGCCGGGACGGGCGCAGCAGCCGCTGCTGGTCGGTCTGGCCGTGCACGGCGATCAGGTCCTCGCCGAGCTCGGCGAGCAGCCCGACCGGCACCGAGCGGCCGCCGACGTGCGCCCGGGAGCGGCCCTCGGCGGAGACGGTGCGGCTGACCAGCAGCTCGCCGTCGTCCAGCTCCGCGCCCGCCTCCAGCGCCCGCGCGACCACCGGCGAGGCCGGGTCGAGGGTCAACCGCCCCTCCACCACGGCCCGTTCGGAGCCGTTGCGCACCAACGCCGGGTCGGCCCGGCCGCCGAGCAGCAGACCCAGGCTGGTCACCACCATGGTCTTGCCCGCGCCGGTCTCGCCCGTGACGGCGGTGAAGCCGGGGGCGAGCTCGACCACCGCATCGTCGATGACACCCAGATCCCGTATCCGCATCTCGTCCAACACGGAGACGACCTTACGAGGTTCCACCGTCGCTTTGCGACGACCGCCCCCGTTTCACCCCTGAGTGGCGGCCCCGGGAGGTTCTCCGGGCCGGGCCGGCGGCCGGTCAGAGCCCGCGCAGGAACGAACCGGGCGACTTCGCCGCGGCACCGGCCGGATCGGCGACCGCCCGGCCGAGCTGGTCCAGCTCGGCGGAGAGGGGGCCCGGCTCCTGCCGGTCCCCGGCCGCCGCCCCGGCCGCCGCCGACTCGCCCCGGTAGCCGACCGGCCCCTCGTTGACGCGCCGGGACCACCCGAGGAAGGAGCTGCCGTCCCCGGTCAGCCCGATGGACGCCGAGCAGGCCCGCTGGTCGGTCCAGGCGATGCGGTCGAAGGGGGTCTCCTCGCCCACGGCGAGGTGGACCGTGAGCGGGCCGCCCCGGTGCCAGCGGCCGCCCCAGCCGGCCTCGGTGGAGAAGGTGCGGGTGGCGGCCGGGTCGCAGTCGCCGGGGAAGGCCCGGCGGTCGGTCAGGGTGCCGCGCAGTTCGTACCACCGGCCGTCGGCGTCGCGGGTGTGGCCGTAGAAGGTGGTCAGCTCCAGGGCGAACTCGACGGACGCCTCCGCGCCGGACCGCACCCGCCAGTCGATCCGGGCCGGCATCGCCCCCTCGCCGGAGTCGAGGTGCAGCCGCCAGGGCGCGGCGGGCTCCCACTCCTGCGCGCCCGGTGCCCGGCGGTCCGTGCGGTAGGTCAGCAGCGACCGGCCCGCGGAGTCGGCGAGCCAGGCGCGCTCGGCCCCGTCGCGGTCCCGGACGGGCTCGGCCAGCACCCGGTACAGCCACAGGTGCGAGCGCGCGTCGGCGGAGGTGCGGAGCGTCAGGCTGTTGGTCGCGCCCGGGACGAGGAGCTCGGCGGGGACGGCGAGGACGATCTGCTGCGGGATGTCCCCGCCGCCGGGTATCCGGTGGCCCCCGGCGATCGCCCCGGCGTTGACGGCCACGTCGAGCGGCGCGAACCCGGGCCGGGCCCCCAGCTTGGAGACGAGGGCGCGGATCTTCACCGTGAGCTCGTCCGTCACGCCCTCCGGCGGGACGTCGAACGCGACTGTGACCGTGGCCCCGGCGTCGAGCGCGAGGTGGTCGCGGGCGAAGCCGGCCCGTTCGGTGCTGACCACGGCGTTGCCGGTCCGGGGGACGGCGGTGGAGAAGTCGACGAACACGGGCTGCACTTGGGCTCCTCGGGACGACCGCCGGGTACGGGTGGCTCGGCTCCGGATGATGCCACGGCCCGGTGACGCCCGGCCCCCGGCGGGCGGGCGCGCCCCGGTGGGGGCCCCGCCGTTCAGGCCGGGACGGTCAGCCGCGGCAGGAGGAACTGCACCAGCGGGCCGATCGCCAGCGCGTAGGCGACCGTGCCGACCCCGAAGGTGCCGCCGAGGGCGATGCCGGCGGTCAGGACGGTCAGCTCGATGCAGGTGCGGATCAGCCGCACGGAGCGGCCGGTGCGCCGGTGCAGGCCGGTCATCAGGCCGTCGCGGGGGCCGGGGCCGAGGCGGGCGCCGATGTAGAGGCCGGTGGCGAGGGCGTTGAGGAGGATGCCGGCGGTGAGCAGCGGGATCCGGACGGCGAGGGCGTGCGGGTGCGGGACGAGGGCGAGGGTGGCGTCCATCGCCATGCCGAGGACGAGCACGTTGCCGACCGTGCCGATGCCGGGCTTCTGGCGCAGCGGGATCCACAGCAGCAGCACCAGCACGCCGACCAGCGTCACCCAGGTGCCGACGCTGAGGCGGACGTGCCGGGCAAGCCCCTGGTGGAAGACGTCCCACGGGTTGCCGCCGAGCGAGGAGCGCAGCACCAGGCCCATCGAGACGCCGTACAGCACCAGGCCGACGGCGAGTTGCAGGAAGCGGCGGGGCAGTCCGGTGCGCAGCGGGGAGGTGGTCGGGGCCAGGGTTGCCGCCATCGGGTGGACCTCTTCTCGTGCGGTGCTTGCCGTCGTCCGGCACTGGACGCCACTATGGGGAGTCCAGAACGCGTCCCGAAAGGGCCAATCCGCACCAGGTGGACTGATTCCGATGTCCGAGTGGCACAGCACGCTCACCCCGTACGCCCTCGCCCGGCAGCTGCCCGCCCCGGACGGCCGCCGCCCCGCCTACCGGGCGCTGGCCGCGCAGGTCTCCCGGCTGGTCGCCGACGGCCGCCTCCCGGTCGGCACCCGGCTGCCCGCCGAGCGCGAGCTGGCCGCCGAACTGCGCCTGTCCCGCACCACCGTCGCCGCCGCGTACGAGGCGCTGCGCGCGGACGGCTACCTGCGCTCGCGGCGCGGCGCCGGCTCCTGGACGGCCCTGCCGGAGGGCACCGCCCCGCCCGGCGACGCGCTGCACCCCGTCCCGCCCGAACAGGGCGGCGTGCTCGACCTGGGCCTGGCCGCGCCCACCGCCCCCGAGCAGCTGGCCGAGGCCGCCGCGCACGCCGTCGCCCAGCTGCCCGCGTACGGCGGCGGGCACGGCAGCTACCCGACCGGGCTGCCGGTGCTGCGCGAGGCCGTCGCCCGCCGCTACACCGAGCGCGGGCTGCCCACCGGCCCCGAGCACGTGCTGGTCACCACCGGGGCGATGAGCGCCCTGCACCTGGCCCACCAGGCGCTGCTGTCGCGCGGCGACCGGGTCGCCGTGGAGGCGCCCAGCTACGCCAACACGCTGCGCGCCCTGGAGCGGGCCGGCGCCCGCCTGGTGCCCGTCCCGCTGGCCGAGGACGCGGCCGGGCGCACCGGCTGGGACCTGGCGCAGTGGCAGCGGGTGCTGCGCGGCGCCGCGCCCCGGCTGGCCTCGGTCATCCCCGACTTCCAGAACCCCACCGGCGCGCTGGTCGACGAGGAGCAGCGCCGCGCCCTGCTGGCCCACGCGCGGGCGGCCGGCACCACCGTGATCGCCGACGAGACCTGCGCCGAGCTCGGCTGGGGCGTCGCCGAGCGCGACCTGCCCCGGCCGCTGGCCGCGCTCGACCGGGACGCCCAGGTGATCACCGTCGGCTCGGCCGGGAAGATCCTCTGGCCGGGCCTGCGGATCGGCTGGCTGCGCGCCCAGCCGTCCCTGGTGCGCCGGCTGGCCGCCGACCGGGCGCTGTACGACCTGGGCACGCCCGTCCTGGAGCAGCTGGTCGCGGCCCAGCTGCTGACCGCGCACCTGCCCGCCGTCCGGGCCGACCGGCACGCGCGGCTGCGGGCCACCGCCGAGGCGTTCGCCCGCGAGCTGCCCCGGCACTTCCCCGACTGGCGCTTCGCCCTGCCGCCCGGCGGCCTCGCCCTGTGGGCGGCCACCCCCGGGACGCCCGCCGGTGCGCTGGCCCGGGCGGGCGAGCGCACCGGCGTGCGGATCGCCTCCGGCGCCCGCTTCGGCGTCGACGGCGCCTTCGAGGAGCACCTGCGGCTGCCGCTCACCCTGCCCGCCGCGCACGTCCCCGACGCGCTGCGGCGGATCGCCGGGGCCGCCGAACTGGCCCGCTCCGAACGCCTCGCGGGCGGGGACCCGGTGCCCGCGCCGCTCTGAAAGGGCCTCACCTTCCGCCGCGGGGCAGTCAGTTGTCCGAGCGCCCGCGCCAACCCGTCACCGGCAGCGCGAACTTGGCCACCAGCCGGTCGGTGAACGGGGCCCGGTGCAGCCGGGCCAGCCGCACCGGGGTCTTGCCGCGGCGGACCTCCACCCGTGCCCCGGCCGGGAGTTCGGCCGAGCGGCGGCCGTCGCACCACAGCACCCCGTGCTGGGTCTTCGGCTGCACCTCCACCGCCAGCACCGAGTCCGGCGAGGTCACCAGCGGGCGGGCGAACAGCGCGTGCGCGCTGATCGGCACCATCAGCAGCGCCTCCACCTCCGGCCACACCACCGGGCCGCCGCCGGAGAACGCGTACGCGGTGGAGCCCGTCGGGGTGGACAGCACCACCCCGTCGCAGCCGAAGTTCGACACCGGGCGGCCGTCCACCTCGGTGACCACCTCCAGCAGCCGCTCCCGGGACGCCTTCTCCACCGACGCCTCGTTCAGCGCCCAGTCCTCGTGCAGCACGTCACCGTTGGTGCGCACCAGCACGTCGATGGTCATCCGCTCCTCGACCTCGTAGTCGGCGGCCACCACCCGCTCCACCACCGTCGCCAGGTCGTCGCGCTCCGCCTCGGCGAGGAACCCGACCCGGCCCAGGTTGATCCCGAGCATCGGCAGCCCCGACTCGCGGGCCAGTTCGGCCCCGCGCAGCAGCGTGCCGTCCCCGCCGGCGACCAGGATCAGCTCGCAGCCGTCCGCCGCGCCCTGCCCGCCGGGCACCAGCTCCACCCCGTCCGGCAGGTCCAGGCCCACCGCCTCCGCCTCCAGCAGCCGGATCCGGATCCCCGCCCGCAGCAGGCCGTCCACCAGGCCCTCCACGCTGCGCAGGGCCGCCTCCCGGCCGGTGTGCGCGATCAGGAAGACCGTACGACGATCGCTCATTCCCCGCTGCCCTCTCCCTACGCCCGCCGGGCCACCGCGGCCCGGCCGGGCCCTGCCAGTCTGCGCAACGCCCGGACGCCTGCCAAGTACCCTACTGGGGCCCCTCGGCCACGGCCCGGTCCGCCGCCGCCGGATCCAGCGGCTCCGCATCGCGGCGCAGCCACAGGAAGTACTCCACGTTCCCCGACGGCCCCGGCAGCGGCGACGCCGCCACCGCCCGCACGCCGAGGCCCGACTCCCACGCCTGCCCGGCGACCTGCCGGATCGTCTCGGCCCGCAGCTGGGGCGAGCGCACCACCCCGCCCGAGCCGAGGCGCTCCTTGCCGATCTCGAACTGCGGCTTCACCATCAGCACCAGGTCCGCGTCCGGCGCCGCGCAGCGGGCCAGCGCGGGCAGCACCAGGCCCAGCGAGATGAACGACAGGTCGCCCACCACCAGGTCGACGAGCTCGCCGCCGATCAGCTCCGGCGTCAGCTCCCGCACGTTGGTGCGGTCCATCACCGTCACCCGCCCGTCGCTCTGCAGCGACCAGGCCAGCTGCCCGTAGCCGACGTCCACCGCCAGCACGTGCGCGGCGCCCGCGCGCAGCAGCACGTCGGTGAACCCGCCGGTGGAGGCCCCCGCGTCCAGCGCCCGGCGGCCCGCCACCACCAGGCCCTGCGGCACGAACGCCGCGAACGCGCCCGCCAGCTTGTGCCCGCCGCGCGAGACGTAGTCCGGGTCCGCGTCGTCCTTGGCGACCACCACCGCGGCCGCGGTCTCCACCTGCGTCGCGGGCTTGGTCGCCACCGCCCCGCCCACCGTCACCCGGCCCGCCGCGATCAACTCGCTCGCGTGCTCCCGCGAACGGGCCAGCTTGCGGCGCACCAGCTCCGCGTCCAGACGGCGTCGTGCCACTGCCACTGCTACGTCAGCTCCCACATCGGAAGGTCCCTACCCGCGGTCCAGCGCCGCGAGGGTCGCGGCGAGCCGCGCATGGACATCTTCGTACACCTCGGCCCACCGCTCCGCCCCCGCCCCGTCCGGCTCCCCCAGCCGGGCCAGCACCTCGTCCACCTCGGACACGCCCGTACGGACGCCCTCCTCACGCACCGCCGCCACCCGCCTCCGGCGCGGACCCGGACCCTGACCCGGACCCTGACCCTGACCCGGACCCGGCGGACCCCCGCTTCGCGGGAGCCTTGCGCGCCGCGGCCTTCTTCGCGGGGGCCTGCCCGGCGGGGGCCTTCTTCGCCGCGGCCTTCTTCGCGGACGGCTGCCCGCTCGCGGACGCCACCACCGCCGTGGCCTCGGCCGGCGAGAGCGGCCCCGCCTCCCCCACCGCCGTCTTCCTCGCGGGCGCCTTCTTCGCGGGCGCCTTCTTCACG
>NZ_JBHUWH010000346.1:0-8606 GCF_042670125.1 Kitasatospora sp. NPDC057198
TCCGCCGGACCGTCCGGCGGGCCGCCGGGGCGCCGGTGAAGAACGCCTCCTCGGGATCTCCTCAACCGGACTCCCGGACTGCTAACGTCCGTGCTGCGCGACCCGGCCGCAGCTGTCCCGGCGCGCGGGAGGAACTCCGATGGTGCACCTCGCCCGGCCCGTGCTCCGCCGCGTTCCCGCGGTGCGGCGGGAGACGTGCGGGTCGCAGAGCGGGGAGCTGAGCATCACCCGGGCCCCCGGAGCCCCCGCGGTGATCCGCTGGCAGCCCGCCGGGGGCGAACCCGTCGACCTCCTCCCGCCCTACCGCCTCGACCGGGTCGAACTCCGCCGCTCCCACCGGGCCAGCCTGCACGGTCTGACCGCCGGCATCCGCCTGGTCACCGCCGGCTGGTCCCCGCTCTTCCTCGTCCCCCCGGCCGACCTCCCGGCCCTCGCCCTGGCCGCGGCCTCCACCCGAAGGATTTCGAGCCTCCGGTAGGGGCTCGGGAGAGCACCACCGGGGGCCCGGGAGAGCACCACCAGGGGCCCGGGGAACGGCGGGTCCGTGCTGCTGACGGCCGGAGCCCATCGAAGGTTCGTGCTGCTGCGTGTCTTTGAGGGAACCGGAAGCCGATGCGCGCAACGGCAGTGAACCGCTCGCAGACTGGGCCTCGCCGTTCCCCGAGCCCCTGTCGGGGCTCTTCGCCATTTCCCGAGCCCCCCGGAGGGCTTTCTCAGCCGCGGGCGGCCTTCTGGAGCGTCTCCGGGGTGACCGCGCCGATGTAGACCCGGCCGTCGTCGGTGACCAGGGCGTTGACGATGCGGGTGGAGACCAGCGTTCCGCCGTCGACGTGGCGGCCGGTGAACTTGGCCAGCCCCTTCGCGGCCTCGGCGCCCGCCTCGCCGTGCAGGACGGTGGTCCAGCCCTCGCCGATCGTGTCGGCGCCGCCGGTGCCCGCGGCGGGGTTCTCGGGCAGGACGGAGGGCAGCCGGGCGTCGGAGAAGGACCCGGCGGGGGCCTCGGTGACCTTGGCGCCCTTGGGGGCGGTGAACCGGAAGGTGTCGGCGTCGGGCTTGGCGTAGGAGAGCGAGCCGAAGCGGATGTCGAACGCGGTCGCGCCGTCCACCGTGCGGACCTGGACGGCGAGCGGCACGCCCTTCTCGGCGTCGATCGCGATCCGGATCTCGTCGATGGTGGAGCCGGCCTGCTTCGGCTTGACGCTGAGCCGGTACGCGTCGTGCCCGGCGACCCGCTCGGTGCCGCTGACGGTGACGGAGGTGGTCGCGGCGGACTCCTCCAGGAAGCGCTTGGCGACCTCCTGCGGGGTGAAGGAGCCGACGCCCGCCGCCGACTCCTGCTTGCGCTCGGCACCGGCACCGGCACCGGTCAGGTGCAGCGCCTGCTGGGAGCCGCGGTCGTAGGCCCACAGCTGGTCGCCGTCGTGGACCAGTTCGTAGCCGGACTTCTCGCTCGACAGGACGATCTTCTGCCGGTCGGGCCCGTCGGCGGCGACCTTCAGGGTGTGCGAGCCGCCGAGCAGTTCGACGGCCCTGAGCTGCGGGTCGGCGCTGCCGACGTTCGCGCCGGCGCCGCGGGCGAGGTCGCCGATCGGGCCGGAGCCGCTCAGCGCGTCGGTGAAGACGGTGGGCAGGCCGAGGTCGGCGCTGACCCGGACGGTGCCGGAGAAGGTGTCGGTGTGGGCGGAGAGCGCCTTGGCGACGAGGTCCTGGGCGCTGATCGCGGGCAGGTCGGGCGCCTCGTCGCTGGCGAGCGCGGGAACCAGCCCGATGCCGGTGGCGACGACGGCGGCGACGGCCACCGGCACGCCCACCCGGACGGCGGTGCGCCGCTTCGCGGGCCGGGTGACCGGCCCGGTCGGCGCGGGCGGTGCGATGCGGATCGGCGTGGTGTCCTGTGCTGCGGTGGAGTCGTGGTCCATGGCCGCCCCCTGCTCGAGTGCCTGTGTGCTGTCACCGTCCATTAGAAGCCTCCCGGGGCCGTGCGGGCGTCGCCCGGCGGCAGCAGATCCGGGTACGCCTCGCGTTGTATCCGGCGCGTTGCGACCCTGAGAAGCCGTCAGGGTCGTGTACTCCCAGGGGCCTACCCCTCGCGTAGGGTCGGCCCATGAGCCCTCAGCCCACGCCCGTGCCCCCGGCCGCGTCGGTACCCCCGGCCGCGTCCGCCGCCCCGACCGCGACCGCGATGCGGCGCGCGCTGCGCCGGGCCAGGGACGGCGTGGCGCTGGACGCGGCGGAGGGCGCGGTGCTGCTGCAGGCCCGCGGCGCGGACCTCGCCGAGCTGTGCGCGGCCGCCGCGAAGGTCCGGGACGCCGGGCTGGCGGAGGCGGGCCGTCCGGGCGTCATCACGTACTCGCGCAAGGTGTTCGTCCCGCTGACCCGGCTGTGCCGGGACCGCTGCCACTACTGCACCTTCGTCACCGTGCCCGGGAAGCTCCGCAAGGACGGGCACGGGATGTACCTGTCCCCGGACGAGGTGCTGGACATCGCCCGCAAGGGCGCCGAACTCGGCTGCAAGGAAGCCCTGTTCACGCTCGGCGACCGCCCCGAGGAGCGTTGGCCCGAGGCCCGCGAGTGGCTGGACGCGCACGGCTACGACGACACCCTGGCGTACGTGCGGGCGATGGCGGTGCGGGTGCTGGAGGAGACCGGGCTGCTGCCGCACCTCAACCCCGGCGTGCTGTCCTGGACGGACTTCCAGCGGCTCAAGCCGGTCGCCCCGTCGATGGGCATGATGCTGGAGACCACCGCCGTCCGCCTCTGGTCGGAGCCCGGCGGCCCGCACCACGGCTCGCCCGACAAGGAGCCGGCCGTCCGGCTGCGGGTGCTGGAG
The DNA here is from genome assembly GCF_042670125.1 of Kitasatospora sp. NPDC057198. Taxonomy (NCBI): domain Bacteria; kingdom Bacillati; phylum Actinomycetota; class Actinomycetes; order Kitasatosporales; family Streptomycetaceae; genus Kitasatospora; species Kitasatospora sp. NPDC057198. The sequence continues at coordinate 2,831 of NZ_JBHUWH010000346.1, forward strand.
GACGCCGGGCGCAGCGCGGTGCCGTTCACCACCGGGGTGCTGATCGGCATCGGCGAGACGTACCTGGAGCGGGCCGAGTCGCTGCTGGCGATCCGCACGGTGGCCCGCGCCTACCAGGGCGTGCAGGAGGTGATCGTGCAGAACTTCCGGGCCAAGCCGGACACCGCGATGCGCGCCATGCCGGACGCCGAACTGTCCGAGCTGGCCGCGGCGGTGGCGGTGGCCCGGCTGGTGCTCGGCCCGTCCGCCCGGATCCAGGCCCCGCCGAACCTGGTGGACGAGGAGTACGCGCTGCTGATCGGCGCGGGCATCGACGACTGGGGCGGGGTCTCCCCGCTGACGCCCGACCACGTCAACCCGGAGCGCCCCTGGCCGCACGTCGAAGAGTTGGCCGAACGCACCGCCGCCGCCGGGTTCACCCTGCGCGAGCGGTTGACGATCCACCCCGAGTACCTGAAGCGCGGCGAGCCCTGGCTGGACCCGCGCCTGCTGCCGCACGTCCGGGCACTGGCCGACCCGGTCACCGGCCTGGCCGTCGAGGGCCGGATCCCGGTCGGCCTGCCCTGGCAGGAACCGGACGAGCCGATGGCCGGCGGCGGCCGCACCGACCTGTTCCGCACCGTCGACACCGAGGGCCGCACCGGCGACCGCCGCTCCGACTTCGACGACGTGTACGGCGACTGGGAGTCGCTGCGCGAACGGGCCGCGCTGCCCGCCCCCCGCCGGATCGACGCCGACGTGCGCTCCGCGCTGTCCACCGCCGCCGACGACCCCGCCAGGCTGACCGACGACCAGGCCCTCGCCCTGTTCCACGCCGAGGACGACGCGCTGGACGCGCTCACCCGGATCGCCGACGCGCTGCGCCGCGACACCGTCGGCGAACACGTCACCTACTGCGTCACCCGGAACATCAACTTCACCAACGTCTGCTACACCGGCTGCCGGTTCTGCGCCTTCGCCCAGCGCCGCACCGACGCCGACGCCTACACCCTCTCGCTGGAGCAGGTCGCCGAACGGGCCGAGCAGGCGTGGCAGGTCGGCGCGACCGAGGTGTGCATGCAGGGCGGCATCCACCCGGACCTGCCCGGCACCGCCTACTTCGACATCGCCCGCGCGGTGAAGGAGCGGGTGCCCGGCATCCACGTGCACGCCTTCTCGCCGATGGAGGTGGTCAACGGCGCCACCCGCACCGGCCTGTCGGTCCGCGACTGGCTGGCCGCCGCGAAGGAGGCCGGGCTGGACTCGATCCCCGGCACCGCCGCGGAGATCCTCGACGACGAGGTCCGCTGGGTGCTCACCAAGGGCAAACTGCCCGCCGCGACCTGGGTCGAGGTGGTCACCGCCGCGCACGAACTGGGCATCCGCTCCTCCTCGACGATGATGTACGGCCACGTCGACACCCCGAAGCACTGGCTGGGCCACCTGCGGCTGCTCGCCGGACTCCAGCAGCGCACCGGCGGGTTTACCGAGTTCGTCACGCTGCCGTTCGTGCACACCAACGCGCCGGTCTACCTGGCGGGCATCGCCCGGCCCGGCCCGACCGCGCGCGACAACCGGGCGGTGACCGCGATGGCCCGGCTGCTGCTGCACCCGCACATCACCAACATCCAGACCAGCTGGGTGAAGCTGGGCGCGGAGGGCGCCGCCGAGATGCTCCGCAGCGGCGCCAACGACCTCGGCGGCACCCTGATGGAGGAGACCATCTCCCGGATGGCGGGCTCCTCCTGGGGCTCCTACAAGTCGGTGCGCGACCTGGAGGCGATCGCCGCCCTGGCCGGCCGCCCGGCCCGCCAGCGCACCACCCTGTACGGCGAGGTGCCCGCCGAGCGCCGCGCGGCCGCGCTGGCCTCCGACGGGCACCTGCCCCGGCTGCTGCCGCTGGCCGAGTAGCCGACCAGCCGACTAGCCGACCAGCAGGTTGCGGCGCAGCTGCTCCGCGTCCACGCCCAGGCCCTTCTTCAGGTAGGCGTCGAAGCCGCCGTAGCGGGCCCGCACCTCGTCGAAGCCCGCCGCCAGGTATTCGGGGCGGACCTCCAGCAGCGGCCGGTACACGTCCTGGTAGGCGGGCGGCAGCTGGGCCAGGGCGGCGGCGTTGGCCTGCGCCCGGTAGGTGTTGGAGGCCAGGTAGTCGGCCCGGACGGTCTCCTGCGGGACGCCGAGCGCGGTCAGCAGCGCGGCCGCGCCCCAGCCGGTGCGGTCCTTGCCCGCGGTGCAGTGGAACACCACCGCGCCCCGGTCGTCGGCGGCGTTCAGCAGCCGGGAGTACGCGGAGCGGGCGCTGTCGGCGGAGACCATGGTGCGCTCGCCGAGGACCATCATGTCGACGGCGGCCTGCGGGCTGGTGACGTCGAACTGGCCGGTGTCGGCGGCGCCCAGGACGTTCACGGCGACCGACTTCGCGCCCGCCGGGAGCCGGTCCGGGGCGGCCTGCCGCTCGGCGGGGGTGCGCAGGTCGAAGACGGTGCGGACGCCCAGCCGGCGCAGCTTGGCGAGGTCCTGGTCGGTGAGCTTGGACAGGTCGTCCGAGCGGTACACCTGCCCGAGCTTCACCCAGCGGCCGTCCGCCGTCCGGTAGCCGCCCAGGTCGCGGAAGTTGGGGGCGGAGGCCAGGTGCAGCGAGCGGTCGGCGACGACCAGCGGCGCGCCCCGGTCCGGCACCAGCTCGAAGTACCAGCGGTCGGCCGCGCCGAGCCCGGAGACGGTGACGGTGGCGCTGCCGCCGCCGTGCGCGACCGCGGTGCGGTGCGACACGTGCTCCTGGTCGGTGCCCGCGTACACGGTGACGTGTCGGGCGCCGGGCGCACTCCAGCTGAGGGTGAAGGAGCCGTCGGCCTGCTGGACGGCGGTGGCGGCGGTGAACGGGATCGCCCGCGCCGAGTGCTGCGCCGCGTGGGCGGCCGGGGCGGCGAGGGCGGGCGTGGCGAGGGCGGGGGCGGCGAGGGTCAGCGCGGCGGTGAGGGCGGCGGCGGCGGCCAGCCGGGTGCGGGGGGAGGTCATGGACGCCGACCGTAGGCACCCCGTCCGGGTGCCCGGTGACCTGCGGATGTCGTCACCGCCACGGACGGTTGAACGAATCGATGTTCGGGGTGCACCGCCTTTTCGCGCGACTCTTCGAATAAGGTGCGTCTACCGCCCGAGCACCCGACCGGGCGCCCGACCGTGCCGCCGACCGAAAGGGTTCCGCCTCGTGATGCCTCTGTGGTCACGCGCCCAGCAGCAGGACTTCCGCAGCCGGGTCCGGGGCTGTCTGCTCGGCGGGGCGATCGGCGACGCCCTCGGCGGCGGCATCGAGTTCGAGCAGCTGGAGCAGATCCGCGAGGCGCACGGCGAGGCCGGGGTGGCCGGCTACGTCCCCGCGTACGGGCGGCGCGGCGCGATCACCGACGACACCCAGATGACCATGTTCACCGTCGACGGCCTGATCCGCTCCCACGTCAGCCGCGACGGCGGCGCCTGGCACCCGCCGTCCGACGTGCACCGCGCCTACCTGCGCTGGTACGCCACCCAGCAGGACTGGGGTCCGGACGAGCGCCGCGAGGACCTGGGCTGGCTCGGCCGCGAGGAGTGGCTGTACGCCCGCCGTGCCCCCGGCCAGGCGTGCCTGTCCGGGCTGGCCGGCACCGCGAACGGGCCGCTGCCGACCGTCGAGGAGCCGCGCAACCCGGGCTCCAAGGGCTGCGGCACCGTGATGCGGGCCGCCCCGTTCGGGCTGCTCACCGCCTGGGACCCGGCCCTGGTCTTCCAGCTCGCCGTCGAGTGCTCGGTGCTGACCCACGGCCACCCCACCGGCTACCTGTCCGCCGGGGCGTTCGCGGTGATCGTCCACGCGGTGGCCCGCGGCGGCACCCTGGAGGAGGGCGTGCACCTGGCGCTGGCCCTGCTCTCCGAGCGCACCGGCCACGAGGAGACCACCGCCGCGCTGCGGGCCGCGCTGGACGCGGTACGGGCCGGGGCGCCGTCCCCCGAGCGGGTCGAGGAGCTCGGCGAGGGCTGGGTGGCGGAGGAGGCGCTCGCCATCGGCCTGTACTGCGCGCTGGTCGCCGAGGACGTCCGCAGCGGCCTGCTGCTGGCGGTCAACCACTCCGGGGAAAGCGACTCCACCGGCTCGATCTGCGGCAACCTGCTGGGCGCCCTGCACGGCGAGACCGCCCTGCCGCCGGAGCTGCTGGCCGAACTCGAGGGCCGCGGCGCGCTCCTGGAGCTCGCCGACGACCTGGTGCTGGAACTGCTGCACGGCCCCGAACTGCACGGCACCGCGGTCTGGTCCGACCGCTACCCGACCGCGACCGCCGCCGGAAGCTGACCCGGGAGCTGATCCGGGGCGGCCGCCGGGAGCCGGTGCCGGACGTGCCAGGGCCGGACGTGCGGGTGCCCGCCACGCGGGAAGCGGCGGGCACCTGCACGGTGGTCGTGCCGGGCTCAGACCTCGCCGAAGCGGCCCGTGCCGGCCGCCGCGGCGAACGCCGCCCAGGACTCGCCGGTGAAGCGCAGCTGCGGGCCCTTCGGGTCCTTGGAGTCCCGGACCGCGATCGAGGCCGAACCCGGCACGGCGATCTCTACGCAGGCGCCGTTGCCCCCGCTGTAGCTGCTCTTGCGCCAGGTAAGGCTCTCGGTGGCCTTGCTCATTTCATGAACTCCTCTGCGATCTCGATGATCATCGACCGGCTTTCCACGACGCTCAGCGCCGCGGCCCTCAGGTGGTCGTAGAGATTGGTATAGCGGCGGACGTCGGCTTCCTTCTCCAGGTAGAGATCGCTCGTCACTCCTTCGAAGTAGACGACCGTGGAATCCGCTGACTCGGGGAACTCCAGCAAGGAGAATGTCCCGGTCATGCCGGGGTGGGAGCCGTGCGAGAACGGGATGACCTGGAGGTTGATGTTGGCCCGTTCGCCCAGTTCGGCGAGCTGCCGCAACTGCTCGGCCATCACCGCCCTCCCGCCGACCTGGCGGCGCAGCACGGCCTCGTCTATGACGACCCACAGGCTGCCCAACTGGTCCTCGCCGTGGATCCGGTGCTGCCGCTTCAGCCGGACGTCCACCCGGCGGCGGATCGCGACCGGGTCGGTGTCCGGCTGGGTGCCCGCCACCACGGCCTCCGCGTACTCGCGGGTCTGCAGCAGCCCCGGCACGAACGAGGACTCGTAGGCCCGGATCGAGGACGCCTCCGCCTCCAGGCCGATGTACACGCTGTACGGGATGTCCCCGAACTCGTGCCACCAGCCGCGCTGGCGCGACTCCTTGGCCATCTCCATCAGCCCGGCGCGGACCCGCTCGTCCTCGACCTCGTAGACGTCGCACAGGTCGCGCACGTCGCGCTGGCTGATCGAGCGGCGGCCGTTCTCCAGCCGGCTGATCTTCGACTGGGAGACCATCAGCCGGCCGGCCACCTCTTCGGCGGTCATCCCCCTGAGCTCGCGCAGGCGCCGCAGCTCGGCGCCGAGCCTGCGGCGGCGAACGGTCGGATTCACGCTGGCGGACACATCGACCTCCGGCCCGACTACGGGCAACAGTGCGGTAATTGGTACCAACCCCCCTGACGCTGAGCAGCATGCCACCTCAACTGCGGTTCGTGCCCGGGAATCGCGGTGGCGCAGTAGAACAGATCGTTTGAAAATAGCTCAATCGGGATTCGGCCTCTTGCGCTCGGCGCGCCCACCCGGTAAAGGGGATCCGGTGCGCCGGAGGGCCGCTGACGGGCGGTCCGGCACCGGGCGGCACCCGCGCCCGCACCCCCCGGAACGCCGAAGGGCGGGCGGCCCGGTGCATCGCACCGGGC
>NZ_JBHUWH010000347.1:0-8599 GCF_042670125.1 Kitasatospora sp. NPDC057198
GGTGCGGGTGGGGGGGGGGCGTTTTGGTCGGGTGTCCGTGGGGGGGGTGGTGGGGGGGGGGCACCGGCGGTGGCGGCCCGGGGCGGCGCGGGGGGTGGGGCCGGGTGGGGTGGGGGCGAGGGCGGCGAGGGCGAGGGCGCTGGTGAGGGCGGCGGTGAGGACGGTGAGTCTGGTCGCGGCGGGGGCGCGCCAGTCGATCGTGCCGAGGACGAGTCCGCCCGTCGCGCTGCCCGCGGCGAGCGCGGCTTCGACCCAGGCGACGTCCGCGGGGCGGCCGTGCCGGCTCGCGAAGACCACCGCGAGCAGGGAGAACGCGGCGAGACCCGCGCCGGCGCCGGCTGCCGCGGCGAGGGGTTGGCGGGCTCGGGCGAGCAGCTCCCGGGTGGCGGCGCGGGGTGCCGGGGCGGTGGCGCCGGGGGCGGGGGCGAGGGGGACGGCGATGGCGGCGAGGGCGAGCGTTCCGGTGAGGGCGAGGGCGGCACTGAGCAGCAGGCCGAGGGCGGGGCGGGCGGTGGTGGCGAGCAGGCCGGCGAGCAGCGGGCCGGTGACGTAGAGGAGTTCCTCGGCGACGGTGTCCAGGCTGTAGGCGCGGCGGCGCAGTTCGGGGTCGGTGGCGATGACGCTCCACTGCGCCCGGGTGACCGGGCCGAGCGGTGGGGCGAGGGTGCCGGCGGCGGCCGCGAGGGCCAGCAGGACGGGGTAGGGGGTGCCGGGGTGCCAGGTGGTGGCGGCCAGGGCGAGCAGGACGGCCGCGTAGCCGGTGGCCATCGGGGGCAGGGCGCGCCGGGGGCCGTACCGGTCGACGAGTCCGGCGCGGGTGGGGAAGAGCAGGACGCTGATCGCGGAGAAGAGGGCCATCAGCCAGCCGGCCCGGGCGTACGAGCCGGTGGTGGCGGCGGTGGCGAGCAGCAGGGAGAGCGGGGCGGTGCCGTAGGAGAGGCGGCCTAGCAGGGCGGCGGGGATCAGCCGGGCGGCGCCGGGGGCGCGCAGCACGGCCATGTATGACGTGGACATGGCGAAGAAGGGTTCCTCAACGACGACGGCGCGCGGTGCGCCGGTGGACGGGGACGCCGAAGCGACCGCGGCGCCGGGTGCGGCGGGCGGTCGCGGTGCGGGGTCCTAGTCGCGGGTGCGGAACACGTCCGCCATGGTAGGGGCTGCCGCGCGGACCGGGCACCCGGTTTTCCCCCGCCGGACCGGGAACTCCCGGGCGGCTGCGGACAGGAGGGGACGTGGAACTCTCGATACGGGCGCGACTGCGCGCCGGGGAACAAGGGGCGTACGGGGAGCTCTTCGACGAGCACGCCGGCGCCGTGTACGGGTACGCGCTGCGGACCCTCGGCGACTGGGCGGCGGCCGAGGACGTGGTCTCGCTGACCTTCCTGGAGGCGTGGCGGCTGCGCGCCTCGCTGGAGGAGGAGGGCGGGACGGTGCGGCCCTGGCTGTTCGGCATCGCCACCAACGTGCTGCGCAACACCACCCGGGCGGGGCGCCGGCACCGGGCGGCGATGGCCCGGCTGCCCGAGCGCGAGGCGGTGCCCGACTTCACCGAGGAGCTCGTCGCCCGGCTCGACGACGGCGACCGGCTCGACGCCGTCCGGCGGGCGCTGGAGCGGCTGCGGCGCGGCGAGCGCGAGGTGTTCCGGCTGTGCGTGTGGGTCGGGCTGGACTACGCGGCGACGGCGACGGCGCTGGGCGTGCCGGTCGGCACGGTGCGCTCCCGGCTCTCCCGGGCCCGGGGGCGGCTGCGCGTCCTCGCCGAACAGGAGCTGCGGGAGGCGCGGGACGGCCGGGAACCCGGTGGCGGGTCCGGACAGGTACGGGAGGGCCGCGCCGGCGCGGCCCGGTCGATGCAGGGGGACATCCGATGAACGACAGGCCCGAGATGCTCGCCGCCGACCGCCACCGGCTACTGAAGGAGCACCTGATGAACGAGATCGGCCGCACCGAGCCGACACCGCGGGCCCGGGGGGCACGGCGGAAGCTGGTCTGGATGGTGGCGTCGCCGCTGGCGGTGACCGCGGTGGCGGCCGGCGCACTGCTGCTGCCCGGACACACCGGCGCGCGGCCCGCCCCCGCCGGCCCGGCCGCCAGCACGCCGCCCTCGCCGTCCGCCCCGAGCACGGCGACGGCCGCGGTCCCGTCGGTGCCCGGTCCGGAGCCGACCGACGCCGCCGGGCTGCTCGACCGGGCGGCCGCGGCCGTGGCCGCCCGGCCCGATCCGGGGGCGCGCGACGGACAGTTCACCTACAGCAGGGAGGTCCATGACGGCGGCCAGTGGCCGCGCCGCGAGCGGAAGACCTGGTGGTCGGTGGACGGGAAGGCCGAGGGCGGGATGATCGATCCGGAGATGGCCCTCCCCGGGCGGGACCCGAACGCGGTCCAGCCGGACCCGGGACGGCTGTTCGCGCAGGACGGCGTCTTCCCGGAACCGCGCTTCCCGGACCGGATCACCTACCGGTTCCTCGCCTCGCTCCCCACCGATCCGGCCGCGCTGAAGCGCATGCTGCTGGAGGCCGACCGCTCCCTCCAGGTGTCCCCGCCCTCGGCGATGACGGAGGTCATGCGCAACCAACTGGCCTTCGGGGACATCCAGATGGTCTTCCAGAACGTGTCCGCTCCCCCGGCGGCGGCCGGCGCCCTGATGCGGGCGGCGGCGATGCTCCCGGGCACCTCGGTGGTGACCGACCAGGTGGACGCGGACGGCCGCGGGGGCGTGGCCGTGGTCGGGATGAACGGCACCCAGCGGGTGGCCCTGATCTTCGACGCGCGGACCGGCGCCTACCTGGGGCTGCGCGAGGTGCTGCTCAAGTACCTGCCGCCGGTCGGCCCGGACGGCGCCCCGCCGGTCGGCGAGCCCACCGCGGAGCAGATCGCGGCGGACCCGAGCGCGGTCTTCAGCACGGCGGTCCTGGAGGAGCGCATCGTCGACCGGGTCGGCCAGGAGCACTGACCGGCCGCGCCCCGGCCCCGGTGTCCGCACGGCCACCGGGGCCGGGGCCGGGGGCGGTCAACTGCGGGCCCGGGGCGGTCGGGTGCGGGCCCGGGGCGGTCAGCTGCGGGCCTGGGCGAGCACCCGGGCCGCGTGCACCTTCCCGGCGTGTTCGACCAGGCTGATCAGGACGTCCTTGCCGGAGGCGCGCTCGCGGGCGTCGCAGAGCACCACGGGGGTGGCCTCGTCGAGGTCCAACGCCCGGGAGACGTCCGCGGGTCGGAAGGAGCGGCTGCCCTCGAAGCGGTTGACGGCGACCACGAACGGGATGCCGCGGTGCTCGAAGAAGTCGACGGCGGGGAAGCAGTCGGTGAGGCGGCGGGTGTCGGCGAGGACGACGGCGCCGAGCGCGCCCTGGGCGAGTTCGTCCCAGAGGAACCAGAAGCGGTCCTGGCCGGGGGTGCCGAAGAGGTAGACCGACAGGCCCTCGCGGATGGTGATCCGGCCGAAGTCCATCGCGACGGTGGTGGTGGTCTTGCGCTCGACCCCGCCGAGGTCGTCGACCTCGGTGCCGGCCGCGGTCAACTGCTCCTCGGTGCGCAGGGGTTTGATCTCGCTGACGGCCCCGACCAGGGTGGTCTTGCCGACGCCGAAGCCCCCGGCGACCAGGATCTTCAGGGCGAGGTCGGTGCTGTCAGAGGGCGCGAAGCCCATGGATGACCTCCTGGAGGATGTGTTCGTGCGGGAGGAGGGCGGGCGGGACGGGTCGGCTGACCCGGATGTGCTCGGCGTCCAGCAGGTCACCGAGCAGCACCCGGACCACGCCGAGCGGCAGGTCGAGGTCGGCGGCGATCTCGGCGACGGACAGCGCGTTGCCCCGGCAGATCTCCAGGATGGCGGTCTGTTCGGGGCCGACCGGCAGCACGGTCGGGTCGGGGATGTCGGTGACGACCAGGGCGATCAGGTCGAAGGGCTGGCCGGGGCGGGTGCGCCCCTTGGTGAGGGCGTAGGGGCGCACCATCGGCCCGGCGTCCTCGTCGTACCACTGGACGGGGCGGTCGGGCGGCGGCGGGTAGCCGAACGGGGTGCCGGGCAGGTACTCCCTGGGCGGGTAGGCCATCGGCCAACTCCCCCTTCTCGATCGGGCGTTCGTGATTGCTGAGGCGGGGCCCGGGGCCTAGTAGCCGCGCGGGGCGGCGTGCAGGTGTTCGCCGACCCGGCGGACCAGGCGGGCCATCTCGTAGGCGACCAGGCCGAGGTCGGCGTCGGGTTCGGCGAAGACGGCCAGGCAGGAGCCCTGCCCGGCGGCCGCGACGAACAGGTAGCCGCGTTCCAACTCGACCATGGTCTGGCGTACTTCACCGCCGTCGAAGTGCCGGCCGGCGCCCTTGGCCAGACTGTGGAAGCCGGAGGCGACGGCGGCCAGGTGTTCGGCGTCCTCGCGGCCGAGGCCGGTGGAGTTGCCCATCGGCAGGCCGTCGGCGGAGAGCACGACGGCGAACCTGACCCGGGCGGTCCGGGTGGCCAACTCGTCGAGGAGCCAGTTGAGTTCGCCGCTCTGGCGGGTGGTGCCGATCATCGGGCACGGTCTCCTCTGTCGAAGGGGTGGTCTTCCGGTGCGGGGCCCCGGCCGCGCTGCCAGCCCTGTTGGAGGGCGGTCATCGCGGAGCGGGCCTGTTCGGGGTCGCGGTGGGCGGGTTCGGCGGGGCGCAGCCCGGGGCGGGGCGGTTCGGGGGCCTCGCGCAGTTGCGGGGCGAGGCTGGCCTGCCGCACCCGGCGCGGGAGTTCGTCCTCCTGCTCGGCGGGCGGGGCCGGCGAGGGCGGCGCCTGCACGGGCGGCGCCACCGGGGCCGGGGACGGCGGCGGAGCCGGGCGCGGGGACGGGCGCGGCGCCGGAAGGGGCGCCGGGAGCGGGGCCGGCCGGGGGGTGGCAGGCGGAGTGGGCGCGGGGGCGTGCGGCAGCGGCCGGACGGTCGGCGGGAGTTCCGGGACGGTGACCAACTCCCGGGCGTCCGGCTGGGGTTCGCTCTCGCGCGGGTCGAGCAGCTCGGTCGGCAGCAGCACGATCGCGGTGGTGCCGCCGTACGCGGAGGGGCGCAGCGAGACCTTGACGCCGTGCCGCTTGGCCAGCCGGCTGACCACGAACAGGCCGAGGCGGTCGCTGTCGAAGAGGTCGACCTGGTCGCTGGCGTCGATCCGCCGGTTGGCGTCGGCGAGGGCCTCGGGGCCCATGCCCAGGCCGCGGTCCTCGATCTCCAGGGCGTAGCCGTTGCCGACCGCCTCGCCGCGGATCTGCACCTTGGTGTGCGGGGGCGAGAACCCGGTGGCGTTCTCGACGAGTTCGGCGACCAGGTGGGTGAGGTCGGCGACGGCGGGGCCGGTGACGGCGGCGTACGGGAGGCGGTGGACGTCGACCCGGGCGTACTCCTCGACCTCGGCGACGGCGGCCCGGACCACGTCGGTGAGCGGGACGGGCTTGCGCCAGGCGCGGCCGGGGGCGGCGCCGGAGAGGATGATCAGGCCCTCGGCGTGGCGGCGCATCCGGGTGGTGAGGTGGTCGAGCTTGAACAGGTCGTCGAGTTCGGCCGGGTCCTCGGTGCGGCGCTCCATGGCGTCCAGCAGGGTGAGTTGGCGGTGCACCAGGACCTGGCTGCGGCGGGCCAGGTTGACGAACACGCCGGAGACGCCGGAGAGCACCTCGGCGCGTTCGACGGCGGCGGTGACGGCGGCCCGCTGGACGCTGTCGAGGGCGTGGTGGACCTGGCCGATCTCGTCGCCGCCGTGGTCGCGCGGCGGCACCTCGGCGTCCACGTCGACCTCCTCGCCGGCCCGCAACCGCCGCATGGTGGCGGGGAGTTTGCGTCCGGCGAGTTCGAGCGCGGAGTTGCGCAGGGCGTGCAGTTCGGCGACCAGGCCGCGGCCGATCTGGACCGAGATCAGCAGCGAGGCGAGGACGGCGACCAGGCCGAGCAGCACGGTGGCGCCGGAGGTGCTGAACAGGCCCAGCGCGTACGGGTTCGCGCGTTCGGCGGCGGCCGCGCCGGCCTGCCGTTCGACGCCGGCCAGGGCGTGCGAGACGGTGTCGGTGGCGGCGGTCCAGCGGGTTCCGGTGACCGACTGCAGGGCGGCGGCCGGGTCCGTCGCGTTGGCCAACTGCTCCTCGTAGCGCCGGAGTTCCTGGTACTCGGGGCTGCCGGTGACGACGGCGAGCGCGGCGCGGTCGGCGGGCCGCAGGTCGGGGGCGGCGCTCTGCTCGAACTGGGCGCGGGCGTAGCCGGCCTGGACGATCTGCCGGTACTGCGCCCCGGTGAGCCGGCCGGTGCGCTGGGCGGCGCTCAACAGGGTTTCCTCGCGGGCGAGTTGCTCCCGGGAGCGGGCGAATTCGAGCAGCACCCGGGCGTCCGCGGCGACCCGGTGGTCCTGGAGGGCGGTGAGCGATCCGGTGGCGCTGAGGGCGTCGTCCACGGCGGCGGTGTAGACGGTGTAGGCGTCGTCCCAGGAGACGCCGTGCGCCAGCAGTCTGCCGCGCAGCGCGGGGAGGGCGCCGACGACCCGGCCGAGGGTGTCGAGGCGGTCGGCGGCCTCGGGGCCGAGCCCTTCGGCGTCGGCCCGGTTGTAGCCGGGGGCGAGGGTGAGCGGGGCGGCGGCCCGGTCGGTGTCCTGTCCGGCGGCGCGCAGCGCGGCCTCCCCGTCGGGGCCGGGGGCGGCCAGGTACTGGCCGGCGGCGGCGCGTTCGGCCTGCAGGGCGGCGACGGTGCGGTCGAGGGGGGTGCGCAGGGTGGCGCCGACCTCCTTGATCCGCAGCAGGTCCCAGACGTCGCCCGCGGCGGTGACGGTGGCGAACGCCCAGAGCGCCATCACGGACACCACGGGCACCATCAGCACGGCGACGATCCGGGCCCGGACGGTGCGCGGCCGCAGGCCGACCCGGGCGGGCGCCGGGAGGGTGAGCGGCGTCTCGTCGGCGGGCGGTCCGGCGTGCGCCCCGCGCCGCGGTGCGCCGGGCCGGGTGCGGGCCGGCCCGCGCGGGGTGCTGGGGGCGGGCGGTCCGCTGCGGGAGGTGCCTCGGCTTGCGCGCATGGGTGTGGCCGGCCTTTCGGGCTACGGGTCGTCGGGGCGTTCGGGCGGGGCGGGGCCGTGCGAAGGGGGGCTCAGGCGGCGCGGCCGAGGTCCTCGACGGCGAGTTCGCCGGCCTCGCGGTAGGCGGCGCGCTCCTGCGCGGTCGGGGAGAGCGCGACGAAGGCGGAGGTGAGGAAGAGGAAGGAGCCGAGTCCGACGGCGAGCGGGAAGACGAACTGCATGGGGGTGGCGCCGCCGAGGCCGGTGCGGGCGGGTTCCATGTGGACGTGGACGGCGGCCATGCCGGTGTAGTGCATGCAGCTGACGGCGATGCCCATGACCAGCGCGGCCGCGGCGGCGGCGTACACGTTGCGGATGGTGACGGCGGCCCAGAGCGCGGCGGTGGCGGCGCCGACGGCGATCAGCACGGACAGCGCCACGGTGCCCGCCTGGTAGCGCAGTTCGCCGTGGATCCGGACGGCGGACATGCCGAGGTAGTGCATCGCGGCGACGCCGACGCCGGTGGTGAGGCCGCCGAGCAGCAGGCTGCGGCCGCGGTGGCGCCCGTAGCCGACCACGAACACGCCGAGGCCGACGACGGCGACCGCGACCAGCAGGCTGAGGACGGTCAGCGGGACGTCGTAGCGCAGGTCGGTGCCGTCGACGGTGAAGCCGAACATGGCGACGAAGTGCATCGTCCAGATGCCGGAGCCGATCGCGGCGGCGGCGGTGAGCAGCCAGTTGCGCCGGGAGGTGCCGGTGGCGGAGAGCGCGCGCAGGGTGCAGCGCAGGCCGAGGGCAGCGCCGACGCAGGCCATCGCGTAGGAGAGCATCGGCGTGAGCCAGCCGAAGCTGAAGTGGTCCATCGATCCCATCGGTGCCTCCCGCGAGAGGTGTCTGCCGCTCGCCCGTGCTCTGGTGTTCAGGGATCGTGGACGCTACCCAGGGTTGATGAATGGTCACCAGAAGATGTGAAAAGCACCCCGCGCCATGGAGGTTGTGTGCTCGAATGGTCCGGCGGCGTGTGACCGCCCGGACGCTTCCGGGGCGGACCGTCCGCGAAAACCGCTGCGCTCCGTCGGCCGGACCCGATACCCTCCGCCTGCTTCCGGTCGAACCACTCCCCCGAGGAACAGCGTGTCCATACCCGTCCCGCCCCAGCAGAACGCTCCGCACGCCCCGCACCCCGGGGCCGGGGGCCCGTACCCGGCGGGTCCGTCCTGCCGCTTCTGCGGTTCGACGCCCGCCGTGAACGTCACCGTCCGCGGCCACCAGGGCTTCCTGGTGATGATGCGGTTCCTGAGCCTGCCCGGCCCGTTCTGCCGCAGCTGCGGGGAGGCGGCCGTCCGGCGGATGAACCTGAACAGCCTGTGGCAGGGCTGGTGGGGCCTGGCGTCCCTGGTGATCAACCCGGTCACCATGCTGGTCAACCTGGCCACCCTGAGCCGGATCCGCAAGCTCCCGGCGCCCGTACCGCCCGCGCCGGTAGCGCCCGCGCCGACCATGCCGTACGAATCCGCGCCGACCGTGCCGTACGGATCCGCGCCGGCCGGCCCGCCGCGCTGATCGCGGCCCGGGGGCCGGAGCGGCCCGCCCGGTGGGCGGGCC